>NZ_JAKRMZ010000031.1:0-31886 GCF_022345915.1 Corynebacterium sp. ACRQP
TTGAAGGAGCGAAAGCCACCGGGTGGAAACAAGCCATCAACCAACTAGCCGTGGCTTACCCCGACCGATTCGCGGACTACTTGTAAACCAAACCCCCGCACACAAAGAATCGGACACCCTCGGTTCTTCGGCTGCCCGCCAGAGCCTGCGGTCTGCAGGAAGAAACCGTTCTTCCCGCCCTCGTCGTACACAGCCGTGACGACGCCTTCGGTGGTCACCGTCTTGCCCTGCAGGGGTGACTCTGCGCCGGTGCCCTGGATCTCAGCAATCGGAGTGATTTCGCCTTCAGGCTTCGGATCGCCCGGCTCCACTGGGTCCGTCGGATCCGGATCCGTCGGAGTGGGCTCTGCCGGGCCATTGCCGGAGCTGTTCGGCGTTGGTGCTGCAACGATGAAGTCGTCTGCGTTGTTATCGGTGTCGACTCCGACTTCCTTGCGCTGAATGGAGGTCTCGTTCGCAGTAGCGCGGGCAGGGCGGCCCTCGTATGCGGAAGCACTACCCCAACCGACGCGGTCGATTTCGGTGTCTCCGTTCCGGAGAGCTGCAATGGCTCCCTTTGCACCGAAGTCGAGGGTATCTGCGACCAGGTCCGGCGTGGGAAGCGCACCGGTAGCGTTTGCGCCCATCTTGCCTTGGATAAGGAAGTACCCGCCCGCTGGAACCGTGCCACTGAGTTCTACGGACTGCTGGATGTTCCCTGCGGCTGAGTACCTGTCCACGAACCAGCCGGTGACGTCGATGTCGTTGTCGGTCGGGTTGTACAACTCCACGAAGTCATTGGAGTAGAGGGAACGGCTGTTACCGCCACCGCCGTAGACCTCGTTGATGACGACATTGGAACCGTCGGGGGCTGCAGACGCAGTCGGTGCGACGACTGAAACGGTGCCTGCGGCCAACGCGATTGCGAACGCGGCACCGAGGCTCTTGCGGGAAGTGGACATGGGGACCTCTCGGGAGAAACTGAAGGGAAGATGGGTAATAGCAAAATCAAACTAACTGTTCTTCTCAGAGTGCGCTTGGCGAGATGGCAGGATTTTCTGAGAATTCACCATTCGTTCACTTTCTGCCGGTCAGCTAGGGTTTCGGGCCGTGTCGGGGCGTCCGATATACTGACGCGCGTACCGCAAAGGTCCATCAACCTCCCGAAACGTGAAGGATTCTCATGGCACGAGTCGTCGTCAATGTCATGCCCAAGGCCGAAATTCTTGATCCGCAGGGTCAGGCGGTGCTCCGCGCACTGGGCCGGATCGGAGTCGAGGGGGTGACTGACGTCCGCCAGGGCAAGCGCTTCGAAATAGAGGTGGATGATTCGGTCTCCGACGCCGAGCTGAAGCGCATGGCTGAAACGCTGCTGACTAACACCGTTATCGAGGACTTCGAGGTTGTGCGATGAGCGCAACTATCGGAGTCATTACTTTTCCGGGCACGCTTGACGACGTCGACGCGCTGCGCGCCGTCCGCCTCGCCGGCGCCGAACCGCGCCAGCTGTGGCACGCGGACAACGACCTCACCGGCGTGGACGCGGTTGTCGTCCCGGGCGGCTTTTCCTACGGCGATTACTTGCGTTCGGGCGCGATCGCCGCGCAGGCCCCGATGATGGGCGCCGTGGTGGAGGCTGCGAAGAAGGGCATGCCAGTGCTCGGCATCTGCAACGGCTTCCAGATTCTCACCGAGACTGGCCTGCTGCCGGGCGCGCTGACCCGCAACCAGGGCCTGAACTTCCACTGCGTGGACACCTACCTCGAGGTGGAAAACACCTCCACCGCGTGGACCAGCCAGCTGGGCGAGCGCATCTATGTGCCCGCCAAGCACGGCGAGGGCCGTTTCCAGGCCGCCCCGGAGACCATTGAGGCGCTGGAGAAGGAGGGCCGTGTGGTGTTCCGCTACACGGATAACTTCAACGGCTCCATCAACGGCATCGCCGGCGTGACTAACGAGACCGGCCGCGTGGTGGGTCTCATGCCGCACCCGGAGCACGCCATTGAGACGCTGACCGGCCCGTCCACGGACGGTCTCGGCCTGTTCACTTCCGCCATCGACGCGATTTCGAAGATCGGAGCGTAGACCCGAAATGACCGTGCACAACGACACCGTCGACAACGCCTTCGACACCCCGGAGCTCGAGCAGCCGTACGCCGAGCTGGGCCTGAAGGACGACGAGTACGCCAAGATCAAGGCCATTCTGGGCCGCAGACCTACCGACGCGGAGCTGACGCTGTACTCCGTGATGTGGTCCGAGCACTGCTCCTACAAGTCCTCCAAGACGCACCTGCGCTACTTCGGCCAGACCATGACCGAGGAGATGGCGTCGAAGATCCTCGCCGGCATCGGCGAGAACGCCGGCGTGGTGGACATCGGCGGCGGCGACGCGGTGACCTTCCGCGTGGAAAGCCACAACCACCCCTCCTTCGTGGAGCCGTACCAGGGCGCGGCCACCGGCGTCGGCGGCATCGTCCGCGACATCATGGCCATGGGCGCGCGCCCGATCGCCGTGATGGACCAGCTGCGCTTCGGGCCTATCGACGCTGAAGACACCAAACGTGTCCTACCGGGCGTGGTCCACGGCATCGGCGGCTACGGCAACTGCCTGGGCCTGCCCAACATCGGCGGCGAGACCGTCTTCGACCCCGCATACGCGGGCAACCCGCTGGTCAACGCGCTGTGCGTGGGCACGCTGAAAGTGGAGGACCTCCACCTGGCGTTCGCCTCCGGCACCGGCAACAAGGTCATCCTGTTCGGCTCCCGCACCGGCCTCGACGGCATCGGCGGCGTGTCCGTGCTGGGCTCCGCCACTTTCGAGGAAGGCGAGGAGCGCAAGCTGCCGGCCGTGCAGGTGGGCGACCCGTTCGCGGAGAAGGTCCTCATCGAGTGCTGCCTCGAGCTGTACGCAGCCGGCGTGGTCGAGGGCATCCAGGACCTCGGCGGCGGCGGCCTGTCCTGCGCCACCTCCGAGCTGGCGGCGTCCGGCGACGGCGGCATGACCGTCAACCTGGACAACGTGCCCCTGCGCGCAGAGAACATGTCCGCCGCGGAGATCCTCGCCTCCGAGTCCCAGGAGCGCATGTGCGCGGTTGTGGCGCCGGAGGACGTGGATAAGTTCATGGAAATCTGCGCCAAGTGGGACGTGCTCGCGTCCGTCATCGGCGAGGTCACCTCGGACGCGGACCGTCTGCAGGTGTTCCACAACGGCGAGCTCGTGGTGGACGCCCCGCCGTCGACTATCGACGAGGGCCCGATCTACGAGCGTCCCTACGCGCGCCCGGATTGGCAGGATGGTGTGCAGGCCGGAGGTGACGTCGAGAAGCAAAGCGACATCAAGGACGCATGGCTGAAGATGGTCGCATCGCCCGCGTTGTGCTCCCGCGACTTCATCACTGAGCAGTACGACCGCTACGTGCGCGGCAACACCGTGCAGGCCAAGTACGCCAACTCCGGCGTGCTGCGCATCAACGAGAAAACCAACCGCGGCGTGGCCGTCTCCGCAGACGCGTCGGGCCGCTACACCTACCTCGACCCGAACATGGGCGCGCGCCTCGCGCTTGCGGAGGCGTACCGCAACGTCGCCGTCACCGGCGCCACCCCGGTCGCCGTGACCAACTGCCTCAACTTCGGCTCCCCGGAGAACCCGGATGTGATGTGGCAGTTCCGCGAGGCAGTGCACGGGCTTGCCGACGGCTCCGCTGAACTCGCCATCCCAGTCTCCGGCGGCAATGTGTCCTTCTACAACCAGACCGGCGAGACACCGATCCTGCCCACCCCCGTGGTCGGCGTGCTGGGCGTGATGGAGGACGTGGAGAAGGCCATCCCGCACGCGTTGCCGTCCACGGACGAGCAGTACACCCTGATCCTGCTCGGCGAGACCAAGGACGAGTTCGGCGGCTCCGTGTGGCAGGACATCTCCGGCGCGGGCCTGGCCGGCCTGCCGCCGCAGGTGGACCTGGCTAACGAGGCCCGCCTGGCGGAGTTCTTCGCCGGCAACGCCGCGGGCATCGCGGCCGCGCACGACCTGTCTGAGGGCGGCCTGTCCCAGGCGGTGTTCGAGCTGCTGCTCGGCTCCGACAAGGGCGCGGAGCTGAACCTGGAGGGCGTGCACGAAGACGCGTTCACCGCGCTGTTCTCCGAGTCCGCCTCCCGCGTGCTGGTCGCCGTGACCAGCGACCGCGCGGAGGCCGCCGTGGAGCGCGCGAACTCCGCGGGCATCCCGGTCGCAGTGCTGGGCGAGACCACTGACGACGGTGTGCTGCGCGTGGCTGGGCAGGAGATCCAGGTGGCGGAGCTCGCCGGCGCGTGGGCGGCGACCATGCCGTCGCACTTCGCGGCCGCAACGGCGCCGAACGCGGCGGTGTAGCGCGACCACCAATTAAGCGTTTGGGGAATGCGGCAAATATTTGCCACATTCCCCAAACGCTTATACGGGTGCGAAAAGACCTAGGACGTGCGCTGCACCGGCGGCAGCGGCTTGACCAGCGGCACCGGCTCATACTGCCCGCGCAGGTCCTTCAGCGTCTGCGTGTGCTCCCAGAGGCGCTGGTCCTCCTCGGTGACCGGGGTGAACTTGCGCGCCGGCAGGGGGTTGCCGTCAATGTCGATGCCGATGTAGGTGAACGTGGCGTGGATGGCGTCCTTCAAGTTGTCCCGCCCGCCGCGCGGGTCGCCGGCGCGCAGGTGCACCGAGGTGTGGATGGAGCGCGAGTCGGTGCGGGTGATGCGCGCGTCCACCTCGATCAGGTCGCCGATGTGCACGGGGTGGTAGAAGCGGATGCCGCCGGCGTATACCGCCACGGTGCGCTCTCCGGACCACTCCATGGTGCAGGCCAGCCCGGCCTCGTCGATCCATTCCATGGCGGTGCCGCCGTGGACGTTGCCGCCCCAGTTCACGTCGGTGGGCTTAGCCATGAAGCGGTGCACGATACGCGGGGCGGTGGAGTCGTCGGTGTAGGTCTGCGCCTCCATCTCGGATTCGATGGCCTGGCGCAGCCCGATGCGGGACTTGGCGGCTTCGGCGACGCGGCGCTCTTCGTCGTCCGTCGGCACAAACGACGGCACCGCCATGGACTTCCCGGTGTCCGGGTCCTTGGCCACGAACACCACCAGGCAGTCGCAGGCGCGGGTGAAGATACCTTCGCGCGGGTCGGCGGAGAGCACCTCGTTGACGATGTGCATGGAGGACCGCCCGGTCATGGCGATGCGGGAGCGCACCTCCACGATGTGGCCCGAGGGAATCGGCCGGGTGAAGTGGATGTGGCCGACGTACGCGGTGACGCAGTAGGTGGCGGACCACTGCGCGGCGCAGGCGTAGGCGGCTTTATCGATCCACTCCAGCACGCGGCCGCCGGAGACGCCCTGGGCGCCGTGGTGCAGCACGTCGGTAGGCGAGGCCATGAATCGCAGGGTCACGGACGGGGAGCGCTCGGCGGCGACGCGGGTATTTGGCATGGGGCCACCTTAATATGGTGTGTCATGGTGCAGAAACAAGACCCGGCGCTGACACGTGAGGCGATCCAGCAGGTGGCTGGGTGGTTGGAGGGTGGGGCAGCGGAGCCGTCGAGAAGCGAGCTTGCAAATGCTTGCCGACGCACCGCGCGCACCCTCGCCGAGGAGCTCCCGGGGCACTCGGTGGAGCTGCGCGTGCCGCCGTTTGTGGCGGTGCAGTGTGTCGAGGGGCCGCGGCACACGCGTGGCACCCCGCCGAACGTGGTGGAGATGAAGCCTGAGACTTGGCTGCGGCTGGCCACCGGGCTGGCCAGTTTCGCCGAGGAGCTGGAGCGGGGGACTATCGACGCCTCCGGGTCCCGCGCCGCCGAAATCGCCGCCGGTCTTCCCGTGATTGCGCTGCGCTAAGCGGACTCGGATACAGTGAGGGGCGTGTTTACGGAGAGCCCTAAACCAAGTCAGGACTTCGATATCGACAGCGACACCCCGCGCGACGAGTGCGGCGTGTTCGGCGTCTGGGCGCCGGGCGAGGATGTGGCCAAGCTGAGCTACTTCGGCCTGTTTGCGCTGCAGCACCGCGGCCAGGAAGGCGCCGGCATCGCGGTGGGAGACCCGGACAAACTGGTGGTGTTCAAGGACACCGGCCTGGTCAGCCAGGTCTTCGACGAACCCGCGCTGGAGGCGCTGCAGGGCGATGTGGCGATCGGGCATACCCGCTACTCCACGGCCGGCGGCAATTCGTGGGAGAACGTCCAGCCGATGTTCCGCACCTCGCCCAACGGCACCGACATCGCGCTGGCGCACAACGGCAACCTGGTCAACTACGTGGAGTTGCAGAACGAGGCGATTGCGAAGAAGCTCATCCCGCCGGCCGGGGTGAACGGCCAGGGCTCGTCCTCGGACACCGCGGTGGTTTCTGCGTTGCTGGCCGATCTGGTCACCGAGGGCAAGACGCTTCTCGACGCCGCACGTGAACTCCTGCCCCGCGTCAAAGGCGCCTTCTGCTTCATGGTCACCGACGGCCACACGTTGTACGCGGCGCGCGACCCGCACGGCGTGCGCCCGCTGTCGTTGGGCCGCCTCGACGGCGGCTGGGTGGTTGCCTCCGAGACCTGCGCTCTGGACATCGTCGGCGCGTCGTTTGTGCGCGACATCGAGCCGGGCGAGATGGTCGCTATCGACGAATCCGGCGTGCACTCCGAGCGCTTCGCCGAGACCCCGAAGGCGCACTGCGTGTTCGAGTACGTCTACGTCGCGCGCCCCGACTCCGTCATCGACGGGCAGACCGTCAACGCCTCGCGCATCGAGATCGGCCGCCGCCTGTCCAAGGTGAGCCCGGTGGAGGCGGACCTGGTCATGCCCGTGCCGGAGTCCGGCACCCCCGCCGCCATCGGCTACGCGGAGGCGGCCGGCATCCCGTTCAAGCAGGGCATGATGAAAAACGCCTACGTGGGCCGAACGTTCATCCAACCCTCCGACACCCTGCGCCAGCTGGGCCTGCGCTTAAAGCTCAACCCGGTGCGCGAGGTCATCGAGGGCAAGAAGCTCGTGGTGGTGGACGATTCCATCGTGCGCGGCAACACGCAGCGCAAGCTCATCCGCATGCTGCGGGAGGCGGGCGCGGCGGAGGTGCACGTGCGCATCGCCTCGCCGCCGGTGAAGTGGCCGTGCTTCTACGGCATCGACTTCGCCAGCCCGGGCGAGCTGATCGCCAACCATGGCCGCACCGACAACGACGAGGCGGTTGCCGAGTCCATCCGCACGATGATCGGGGCGGATTCGCTGGCATTCGTGCCCATCGACGACATGATTGCCGCCTCGAACCAGCCCAAGGAAAACCTCTGCGCGGCCTGCTTCACCGGCGACTACCCACTGGGCCTGCCGGAGGGCAACCCCAACGCCGACCTTGTCCGACGCATCCAGAAAGGTGCAGAAGCCTAAATGAGTACTGAACAGAATCCGGTTTCCTACGAAGCCGCCGGCGTGTCCATCGAGGCCGGCGACAAGGCCGTGGAGCTTTTCGCCCCGCACGCCAAGCGCGCCACCCGCCCGGAGGTCCGCGGCGGCCTAGGCGGCTTCGCCGGCCTGTTTGCCCTGGGCAAGTACAAGGAACCGCTGCTGG
The DNA here is from genome assembly GCF_022345915.1 of Corynebacterium sp. ACRQP. Classification (NCBI taxonomy): domain Bacteria; kingdom Bacillati; phylum Actinomycetota; class Actinomycetes; order Mycobacteriales; family Corynebacteriaceae; genus Corynebacterium; species Corynebacterium sp. ACRQP. Next base: position 7,556 of record NZ_JAKRMZ010000031.1, read on the forward strand.
CCGCAGGCTCCGACGGCGTGGGCACGAAGCTCGCCGTGGCGCAGGCCATGGACAGGCACGACACCATTGGCATCGACCTGGTGGCCATGTGCGTGGACGACTTGGTCGTCTGCGGCGCCGAGCCGCTGTTCCTGCAGGACTACATCGCCATCGGCAAGGTCGTGCCCGAGAAGGTCGCCGAGATTGTCTCCGGCATCGCCGAGGGCTGCGTCCAGGCCGGCTGCGCCCTGCTCGGCGGCGAGACCGCTGAGCACCCGGGCGTGATGGAGCCGGACGAGTACGACGTGTCCGCCACCGCCGTCGGCGTGGTCGAGGCCGCCGAGCTGCTCGGCCCGGACAAGGTCCGCGAGGGCGACGCCATCATCGCCATGGCGTCTTCCGGCCTGCATTCCAACGGCTACTCCCTGGCCCGCCACGTGCTGCTGGAGCGCGCCGGGCTGCCCCTGGACGCGGAGATGGAGGAGCTGGGCCGCACCCTCGGCGAGGAGCTGCTTGAGCCGACCCGCATCTACGCCCTGGACTGCCTGGCGTTGGCCGCAGAGTGCGAGGTGCACACGTTCTGCCACGTCACCGGCGGCGGCCTGGCCGGCAACATGGAGCGCATCATCCCCGAGGGGCTAGTGGCGGAGATGCGCCGCACCACCTGGACCCCGGGGCCGATCTTCCGCACCATCAAGTCCGTCGGCCAGGTGCCGGACGAGGAGATGGAGAAGACGTTCAACATGGGCGTCGGCATGGTGGCCATCGTCAGCCCGGAGGACCGGGACCGCGCCCTGGCCATCCTGGCGGCGCGCCACATCGACGCGTGGGATCTCGGCGAGGTCCGCGCCGCGGGCGAGGGCGATACTGCCCGCGCCGTGCTCACCGGCTCGCACCCGCAGTACTAGGAATACGTAAAAAGCACCCCGGTGAGGGGTGCTTTTTCATTGAGGTGGTGGACTAGCGGTCGTCGTCCTCGTCGTCCCAGTCCGCGTACTCCGCGTACTGGTCGTCCACCTCTGCCTCGTCGTCGTCCCAGCTGCGTCGCGGGGCCTGGCCTGCAAGCTCTCGCTGCAGGGAATCCAGGTCCATTTCAGGAGTGTTGTACTTCAGCTGGCGAGCAACCTTGGTCTGCTTGGCTTTTGCGCGTCCGCGGCCCATGGCGTGACCCCCTTGAGGTGGTTCTTGGGCGGCCTTCTAAAGAGGCGGCCTCATACTTATTTACGATATTTTCCTGTAGGACACTATAGCTTGCACTCAGAAAAAATGCGCTTTGGGGGTCTGAACAGCTTTTATAGCTGGCTCTCAGGTCCGCGCCTCAGCCTATCGACGGCCCGGCGTCCCGCGTGGTCGCCCTCATCCGCAGGCAGGGACGACTGGTCCACCGACGCCGCCGTGCCGCCGATGTCCAGCGGCGCCTGCAGCGCAGAGCGCTTCACCAAAGCCAGCGCAACCGGCCCCTCGTCGGCGTCGTGCACCACGGTGCCGACGCGACCCACCTTGCGCCCGCTGGCGGTGATCTCGGCGCCGATCTCCGGCTCGGACGGGGCGGAGCCGTCCAGCTGCAGCTTGACCAGCAGCCTGGGGGAGCGGCCCAGGTTCTCCACGCGCGCGACGGTTTCCTGCCCGCGGTAGCAGCCCTTATCCAGGTGGACGGCGCGGATATTCTCGCCGCGGTTGATCAGGTTCGGCGCCTCGTGTGGGATGGATTTCTCGTCCAAGTCCGCGCGCGTTTCCGGCTCGCCGGCAGCGACGCGGAAGGCGGTAAAGGCCATCAGCCCCGCGAGCGGGAATTGGTCCGCGACCTCGGCAATCCGGGCCTTCGGCACCGCGATGTCGGTGCGGCCGACCCCGCCCCAGCCGTCCAGGCGGCGGGTGAACACCTGGCCCAAGTCCGGCTGTGCCACCGGGCCCAGGATGGTGAGCACGCCCAGGTCCGGCTCCTCGATGGTCACCTCGGACCAGAACACCATCTTGCGCAGGAAGTCCACGAAGGATTCGCGCTGGTAGGACGGCAGGTCGAAGTAGTAGACGCCGCCGGCCACCGCCACGTCGGCGTGGTGCAGGATGCGGCCCTGCGCGTCCAGATCCAAGGCGGCAGCGGCGAAGCCGTCGGCGACGTCGTCCAGCTTCTGCGAGAGCAGGTTGTTGAGGAATGTCGGCGCGTCAGGGCCCGAGACGGCGACGACGGCGCGGTGGGAGCGGTCCACCAGCGTCGGTTCGGTGATGCGCTGCTCCACGAGGGGGTTGCCGTAGTGCCAGGGGACCCCTTTGGCGTCGAGAAGCGAGGCCCCGGGCAGCTCCTGTGCGCCGGGACGTGTCAAAAGCTCCGATGCGTAACCCATGGGCGCCTATCATAGGGCCACTATGGTTTTTCCCCAGCTAACGCCCGCGCCCGTGATCTACCTGGTGGAGCCGTTCGGCGGCTCGGTGCGGCGTCAGAACCCGAACATGCCGCACGTGTTCTGGGACGACGCGGCCGTCACACGCGGCGACGGCATCTTCGAGTCCATCCTCGTGCGCGGGGGAAAGCCGCGAAACCTGGGCAAGCACCTGAAGCGCTTCGCGCGCTCCGCGAAACTTTTGGGCCTGCCGGAGCCGGGCCGGGAGCACTGGATTCGCGCGACCGAGGAGGCCGTGGCCGACTACTGCCAGGAGCGCGGGGATGCCGCAGACATCGAGGCGAAGGTTACTTGGACCATGACCCGCGGGCGCGAAACCACCGGGGTGCCCACCGCCTGGATCACGGTGCGGCCGCTGCCGGAAAGCGTGCTGCGCCAGCGCGAACGCGGAGTGAGCGTGCTGACCACCCCGCGCGGCTACGCCATCGACTTGGACGTGCCGTGGATGCGCGACGGCGCGAAAACGCTGAACTATGCGCTGACCATGGCGGCCCTGCGCTGGGCGGGGGAGCAGGGCGCGGACGACATCATCTACATCGACCCGGACACCGGGCGCGTGCTCGAAGGTGCGACGTCGAGCGTGCTCATGGTGAAAAAGGGCGGCCGCCTGCGCACCCCGGCCCCGGGCGCGGGCGTGATGGCCGGCACCACCCAGGCCGCCGTCTTCGAGCACGCGGAAAAGCTCGGCTGGAAGTGCAAGGCCAAGGACATCTACTTGGGCGAGCTGCTGAAAGCCGAGTCCGTCTGGTTGGTCAGCTCCACCCGCATCGCCGCGCGCGTGAAACGTCTCGACGGCGAAAAGCTGCCCGCCCCCGACAACGCCGCGGAGATCAGGCAGCTCATAGAAAACGCGGTAGCTTAGCCCGCCACTCGCTTCAGCTCGGCGGACATGTAGGGCACCATTTCGCCGTCGACGGCGCGCTCGTCCACCCAGCCCAGGTTGTTGTTGGGCATCAGGCCGTAGAGGCGCTTGCCCGGGCCGTGGGCGGCCGGGCCGGTCTCCGTGGCGATGGTGGAGGCGCTGGTGAGCTGCCACGCGCGCTCGTTGACCAGCCCGCCGTACATGATCTCCACCAGGCCGCGGGAGTTCGTCAGCGTCACCTCGATCTCGTCCTTGAGCGAGATGCGCCAGAACCCCACCTCGCGCTGGTCCGCGCCGGTGGCGTTGCCCTCGGAATCCAGGCGCCAGATGCGGGACTCGAAGCGTAGGTAATTCTCGCCGTCGTGGGAAACCACCAGCTGCTGGCCGAAGGCGTACTCCTCGCCCTCCGGGTCGGACGGATCGTTGGCCTGGCCGGAGCCGGTCCACACGCCGACGAGCGGCAGCAGGGCCAGCAGGCCGTCGTGAAGCGAGGGGCCGTAGCGCAGGTTTGCGGTGTCCGCCGCGAGCGGCATGTCCTCGAAGCCCAGCTCCGGGATGTTGCGGTGCGCGGTGTTCTTGGACTGCTCCGCCGCGAGGTTCACAGCGTCGTTGCCGTTGAGCTTGTTTTCATCAGTCATGCTGCCCCAGCGTAGACGCTCCCGCCAACGGCTCCAGATCCGCCGGCTCCACCACGGTGTTTACCCGGTCGCGGGACAGCTCGAGCGAGCCCCCGCGAAGCTGCACCAGGTCCGCGGGCCCGCCGAGCGGCAGCTCCCGGGTGTCCAGGTCGAGACTGAATCCGTCCAGCACGGCCTGTTCGTCGCCGTCCGCGACGTCGAGGAGCTGGCTCGGCCGCATGCGGAATGTGCCGTCGACAAGCCGCAGCGTCACCACCACGGTGGCGGGCTCGCGGGCGTCGGGCGCGGTGCCGGTCAGGCGCGCCTCGCTGGCCACGCCGCCGGTGGGGGAGATGTCGTAGGGGTTGGCCATGTCCAGGTTCGTGATGCCCAGCAGCTCGCCGAAGCCCACGCCGTCGAGGCGGATGCGGCGGCGCACCAGGCGGGCATCCGCGCCGACGACTTCGCCGCGCAGCGCATCCGAAGGTGTGTCCAGCTTGAGGTTGAACATTTCCACGCTCACCGTGCCCACCCCGGGGCCGGGGATGTCCGCGTCGGTGCGCTTCACGGTGACACGCGGGACGCGGCCTGAGATGCCCGACCACACAAAGGGCACGGCGCTGACCTCCGCCTCCACACCTTCGCGCGCGAGGTCGTGCTCCACGTGCGAGGCCAGCGCGGTATCCGCGAGCCCGAGGGCGGCGACGAGTACCGCCGCGACCACGACCGCTTTCTTCACCGCGCCCTCCTTCCCGCACGTAGCCTTGGGAGCCATGACTGCCGATATCCTAAGCGCCCACCTGCCCGGCGACCGCGTGCGACCCTTGCTTGAGGCCGCCGAAACCCACGACGGCATCGCCGCCTTCTCCGAAAGCTTTGTGCAGGGGCTTGACGACGATCGCCTCCGCCACGCCCACTTCCTGGCCGAGCGCGACGGCGAGGTGGTGGCCTGCGCGGGACTGGCGGAGGACGGCTCAGCCGAGCTGGTCGTGCACCCGGAGCGCCGCCGCGAAGCCATCGGCGAAGCACTGGCGCGCACAGTCCGTGCCGAAAACCCTGACGCCGGGCTGTGGGCGCACGGCAACCTTCCGGGGGCGAAGGCGCTCGCGGCGAAACTGGGGCTCGAGGTAGTCCGGGAGCTGCTGGTGATGGGGATTTCCGCCGACGACATCGCTGCCGGCGGGCCAGAGCTGCCGGCAGGGTTTGAAGCCCTGGACTACGTGGGGGCGGTGGAGCGTTGGGGACGGGACGCCGTCGAGAAGCAATGGCTCGAAGTGAACAACGACGCCTTTTCCTGGCACCCGGAACAGGGAGGCTGGGACGTGGAGCGGTTGCACCGCGCGATGGAGGCTGAGTGGTTTGACCCGGCGGGTGTGCAGCTGCTGTACGAAGGCGAACAGTTGGCTGGGTTCCACTGGACCAAGCGTCACCCCGATGGGACGGGTGAGGTGTATGTGGTTGGGCTCGCCTCAGAGCATCGGGGGGAGGGAATGGGGGGACCATTGATGCAGATGGGGTTGGCGCACCTGGTCCAGGGTGGATCCCCGCAGGTCATCCTCTATGTTGAGGCAGACAATGAGCCCGCGGTGAAGCGGTATACGCAGCTCGGATTCAAAGTTGATGAAAGTCACGTTGTCTACCGGTAGCCTGGCTTTTACCTGCGGAAACGTTGTGATGGGCGGGAGTTCACCAGTTATTCACTTAACTGGCTACCGGCCATTAACCAGGGTTCCGTAGGTTTGCACTCGTGAGTAATCGGACAGTTGTTCCGACACTCGAAACTGACCCGTTAGCACCGGAAAGGTATCCCGTGATCCGTAACTTCAAGCGCACCGCAGCAATCGCTGGCGTCGTTGCCCTCTCTTCCGCTTCCCTCGTCGCTTGCGGCGACTCCGAGGACAACGCAGCTACCGACGCTGTTGAGTCCGCAACCGAGGCCGTGTCCTCCGACGACAAGGACAGCAAGGACAGCGACTCGAAGTCCGGCGACTACGAGCTCTCCGGCCAGGAGGGCACCCTCGTCGCAGAGGGCGCTTCCTCCCAGCAGAACGCGATGGACTACTTCGCGTCCGTCTACGCATCCGAGGTTCCGGGTGCGCAGCTGGCCTACACCCCGTCCGGCTCCGGCGCTGGCCAGAAGAACTTCATTGCTAACCAGGCAGTGTTCGCTGGCTCCGACTCCCCGCTGAAGGACGACCAGGTCCAGGCAGCCGCTGACCGCTGCGGCGGCAACGAGGCATGGCACCTGCCGTTCGTCATCGGCCCGGTCGCAATCGCCTACAACCTGGACGGCGTGGACGAGCTGAACCTGACCGTCGACAACATCGTCGAGATCTTCCAGGGCGTCATCACCACCTGGAACGACCCGAAGATCGCCGAGAACAACGAGGGCGTCGAGCTCCCGGACGCTCCGATCAACGTCTTCTACCGCTCCGACGAGTCCGGCACCTCCGACAACTTCCAGAAGTTCCTGGCTGCCGCTTCCGACGGCAAGTGGGAGTCCACCGGCAAGGCATTCCCGAACGCTGTGGGCACCGGCGCCAACGGCTCCTCCGGTGTGGCACAGGAGGTCAACGCGACCGAGGGTGCAATCACCTACGTTGAGGCTGGCTTCGCTGACAAGAAGGCCAACATCGACTTCGGTGGCGGCCCGGTTGAGCTCACCGACGAGGCTGTTGAGAAGACCCTGGACGGCCTCGAGTTCAAGACCGAGGGCCACAACATGGTCGTCGACTCTGACAAGCTGTTCAAGACCGACGCTGCTGGCGCATACCCGCTGGTTCTGACCACCTACGAGATCGTCTGCTCCGCCGGCTACGACGAGGCAACCTCCAAGATGGTCAAGGACTTCCTCAACGTTGCTCTGGACAGCCAGGACGACGAGCTCGCTGCTGAGGGCTTCATCCCGGTCAAGGGTGCACACGCTGAGCGTCTGCGCGAGGCTATCAACGCCATCAAGTAATTGCTGGCAATCGGCTACTGCGGTCTTAGGCCGCAGTAGGCAGATAGACCCCCTCAGATTCCGATCTTTGGGGGTCTCTCTATGCGGAGAAGTGGAGCGCAAGCCCCAGTTTCCGCCGTCCACAACGATTCATCTTCGAAGGATTCGAGCATATGGCTGCTAACGATCACCTCGACCGCGGAGCAGGACCCGCGAACACCACAGATCCTGTAATCCAGAACTCAACGGGCACCACCCTGACAAAAGGCGACGGCGGAAACACCCCGGTAGCGGACAACGCAAACAAGGGCTCCGGCGTGAAGCGCCCGGGTGACCGCGTTTTCGAGTTCCTCTCCACCGCCTCCGCGACGCTGATCACTGTGCTGGTCGCGGCGATCGGTATCTTCCTGCTCATCCAGGCCCTCCCGCCGCTGATGCGTAACGACCGCGGCTTGATCGGCTTCCTCACCTACGGTGGCGGCTGGCAGACGGCGAACCTGGACGCAATGAAGTTCGGTATCCCGAACCTGTTCTTCTCCACGGTGACCATCTCGCTGATCGCGCTGGTCATCGCGATGCCTATCGCCCTTGGCGTGGCACTGTTCCTGTCCAACTACTGCCCGCCGAAGCTGGTCCGCCCGCTGGGCACCCTGGTGGACATGCTCGCCGCCGTGCCGTCCATCGTCTACGGCCTGTGGGGCGCGCAGGTGCTCGGCCCGCTGCTGGGCGACTTCTACAAGTGGGTCAACAGCTGGGGCGGCGACTTCTTCCTGTTCGCCACCTACCAGAACTCCCCGCCGTTCTCCACGGCCCGCAACATGATGACCGGCGGCATCGTCCTGGCCATCATGATCCTGCCGATCATCGCCGCAACCGCCCGCGAGATCTTCGTGCAGACCCCTCCGGGCCAGATCGAGTCGGCATTGGCTCTCGGCGCCACCCGCTGGGAAGTCATCCGCATGACCGTGATCCCGTTCGGTATGTCCGGCTTCATCGCCGGTTCCATGCTCGGCCTCGGCCGCGCGCTGGGTGAGACCATGGCGCTGTACATGGCTGTGGCACCGGCGAACGACTTCCGCGGCTCGCTGTTCGACGGCGGCACCACCTTCGCCACTGCGATCGCCAACGCCGCCGCAGAGTTCAACAACCCGGTCTCCGCAGGCGCGTACATCGCCGCCGGCCTGGTGCTGTTCCTGCTGACCTTCATCGTCAACTCGATCGCCCGCGCGATCGTTAACAAGTAAGGAGCGGAAAGCAGAAATGTCTACTGCAGTACCGAACAACGGCTCCTCCCAGGTAGCAACCAAGAACCCCGCTCCGGCGCGTCGTAAAGGTGAAAGCCCGTTCACCGACATCGCCGCAAGCCGCAAGACCACCAACTCGATCATGGGCGGCCTGATGTGGCTGTGCATGATCCTCGCCCTGATCCCGCTGCTCTGGCTGCTCATCACCGTGGTCTCCCGCGGCCTGGGCGCCGTGATCGACCCGGCCTGGTGGACCCAGGACATGGTCGGTGTGCGCTCCTCCAAGCCGGGCGGCGGCGCACTCCACGCCATCGCCGGCACGCTGATGCAGACGCTGGTCGCGTCGCTGTTTTCCATCCCGATCGGCATCTTCACCGCGATCTACCTGGTGGAGTACTCCAACGGCAACAGGCTGGGCAAGCTGACCACCTTCATGGTGGACATCCTCTCCGGTGTGCCGTCCATCGTCGCCGCGCTGTTCGTCTACGCCCTGTGGATCACCATCCTGGGCCAGCAGCGTTCCGGCTTCGCAGTGTCCCTGTCGCTGATCCTGCTCATGATCCCGGTTGTGGTCCGCAACACCGAGGAGATGCTGCGCGTGGTTCCGATGGACCTGCGCGAGGCGTCCTACGCACTGGGTGTTCCGAAGTGGAAGACCATCATGCGCATCGTGCTGCCGACGGCACTGTCCGGCATTGTCACCGGCGTCATGCTCGCCATCGCCCGCGTGATGGGCGAGTCCGCCCCGGTGCTGATCCTCGTCGGCTCCACCCCGACCACGAACTGGTTCAACATGTTTGACAAGCCGCAGTCCTCGCTGCCGCTGTTCATGCTGGATATGTGGAAGTCCGGTGCGACCGGCCCGGCAAACGACCGACTCTGGGGCGCGGCGCTGACGCTCGTGATCCTCGTTGTCACCCTGAACCTGCTCGCTCGATTCGTGGCGAAGCGCTACTCGGTCAAGAAGTAACCCACCCGCGTTCCCACCCATCCCAGGAGAAACCCAGATGTCTACCAAGCTCGAACTCAACGACGTCAACATCTACTACGGCGACTTCCACGCCGTGCAGAACGTCAACATGCAGATCCCGTCCAAGGCCGTGACCGCCTTCATCGGCCCGTCCGGCTGCGGCAAGTCCACCGTGCTGCGCACCCTGAACCGCATGCACGAGGTCATCCCCGGCGCATCCGTGAAGGGCGAGATCCTCCTTGACGGCAACGACATTTACGGCAAGAACGTCGACCCGGTTGCCGTGCGCAACACCATCGGCATGGTGTTCCAGAAGGCCAACCCGTTCCCGACCATGTCCATCGAGGACAACGTCGTCGCGGGCCTGCGCCTGTCCGGCGAGAAGGACAAGAAGAAGCTCAAGGAAGTTGCCGAGCAGTCCCTGCGCGGCGCGAACCTGTGGGAAGAGGTCAAGGACCGCCTGGACAAGCCGGGCGGCGGCCTTTCCGGCGGTCAGCAGCAGCGTCTGTGCATCGCGCGCGCGATCGCTGTGCGCCCGGAGGTCCTGCTCATGGACGAGCCCTGCTCCGCCCTGGACCCGATTTCCACCCTCGCCGTGGAGGACCTCATCCACGAGCTGAAGAACGAGTACACCATCGTCATCGTGACCCACAACATGCAGCAGGCTGCGCGTGTGTCCGACAAGACCGCCTTCTTCTCCCTCGAGGCCACCGGTAAGCCGGGCCACCTGGTGGAGTTCAACGACACCACCACCATCTTCGAGAACCCGGAGCAGAAGGAGACCGAGGACTACATCTCCGGCCGCTTCGGCTAAAGCATTCTGCTTTTCGACGCGCCCCTTCGGTGCCCCACGCACCGCAAGGGGCGCCGCCCTTTTTGGACCTACTTCCGTTTGCGGAACTTGCGCTCGATGGTGGCGAACTTCTTCACCGGGTCGTAGTCCACCTCGTCGCGCTGCTGCACGTATGCCTCGGGCTTGAGCCCGGTGATGAGGAAGACCATGCGCCGGCCCACGCTGACGCAGCGGTCGGCGTAGCGCTCGTAGTAGCGCGCCAGCATGGACACGTCCACGGCTTCCCGGTTGGTGTATTGCCAATCCTTGTCGGTGACAAGGGCGCTGAGGTAAGCCTTCATGTCGTCCACGCCCTCGTCGATAGTGTGCAGCTCCACGGCGGAGTCGGCGTCCGGCTCGACAAGCAGCTTGCGGGTGGCGGCACCCATCTCGTAGACGAGGCGGGCGAGCTCCTGGACGTAGCCGTGCAGCGGCTCGGGGTAGACGGGGTCGGGGTGGCGCAGCCGGGCCAACAGCGCGATGTTCTTCGCCAGCGACCCCATGCGCTCGAAGCTTTCCACGATGTAGATCGCGGAGACCACCTGGCGCAGGTCGTAGGCGACGGGGCTGTGCAGCGCGAGGAGGCTCATGCTGCGTTCCTCGCAGCGCTGGCTGATCTCGTTGAGCCCGTCCGTGGCCGTCAGGGCGGCCTCGGCGTCCTCCAGGGATTGCTCCAAAAGCGCGGCCGTGGCGTGTTCCATGACTTCGCGCACGGAGTCGCACATCTCGAGGACGTCCTCGTTGAAGGCCTGGAGATGTTCTCTGTACACGGTGCGAAGCATGGGCTTCATGCTACGCACGCTGGCGGGTTTACCCGCCGTTATTTTCAATTTCGGCGCCTTCGGGAACGGTGTCGTCTTCGGGGTCGTCCAGCCAGCCCTCGGGCAGCGCGATCTTGCCGGCGGAGCCCTGGCGCCCGCGGGCGTCGTCCGCGTGCTGGGCCATCTCGTCCGAGTCGGCGATGGGTGCCAGGCGCTCCTTCAGCTCCGCCAGCGAGCTGACTTGGGCCAACGATTTGCGGAACTCGCCGCCGACGGGGAAGCCGCGCAGGTACCAGCCGGTGTGTTTGCGGATGTCGCGGCAGGCGTGCTCTTCGCCGTCGTGGGCGGCCAGCAGCTCCGCGTGGCGGTAGATGATGCCGGCAACTTGGCCCAGCGTCGGCTCCGGCGGGATCTCCTCGCCGCGCAGTTGCGCGCCGAGCTGGGCGAACAGCCAGGGCCTGCCCAGGCACCCGCGGCCAACTTCCACGCCGTGGCAGCCGGTTCGCTCCATCATCTTCGCGGCGTCGTCGGCGGCGAAAATGTCGCCGTTGCCGATGACGGGCACGCCGGTGCCGTCCATGTGCTCGACCAGGCGGCCGATCTCGTCCCAGTGGGCCTCGCCCGAGTAGCGCTCCGCGCCGGTGCGGGCGTGCAGGGCCACTGCGGCGGCTCCTGCCTCGGCGGCGATGCGGCCCGCGTCGAGGTGGGTGTGGTGCTCGTCGTCGATGCCGATGCGGAACTTCACCGTGATCGGGATCCCGGAGCCTTCGGCGGCGCGCACGGCGGCGTCGACGATGTTGCCGTAGAGGCGGCGCTTGTACGGGATAGCGCAGCCGCCGCCCTTGCGGGTGACCTTGGGCACCGGGCAGCCGAAGTTCATGTCCACGTGGTCGGCGATGTCTTCGTCCACGATCATGCGCACGGCCTCGTAGGTGAACTTGGGGTCCACGGTGTACAGCTGCATCGACCGCGGGGTTTCCACGTCGGCGAAGGTGGTCATGTGCAGGGTTTTCTGGTTGCGGGCCACCATGGCGCGCGCCGTGATCATCTCGCAGACGTACAAGCCCGAGGAGGTGCCGGTGAGCTCTTCTTCAATCTCGCGGCACAGCACGCGAAACGGCATGTTTGTCACCCCGGCCATCGGCGCGAGGATGACGGGGGAGCTCAAGTCAATGCCGCCGATAGTCAGGGCGGGGGCAACTGCAGTCATAGTGCCGCCCATTCTTCCCGTGGACTACGCGTCCCGTCCAATCGTCGGGTTTACGCCCGTTCGGGGGTACGGAGCCGTCGCTAAGCACTTGCTTTTCGACGAGCTCCGCCCGAATCCTGGCAGTGGGGCGTACGTCACAATATGGTGGGGAATGTTATATACCCGCACGAAACGATTTGAGGGAGCATCATGAGCGACCGCATTGCAAGCGCCAAGCTGCGCGACAAGGTCATGTCCGCCGAAGAGGCTGTCCAGTTTGTCAACCACGGCGACAAGGTCGGCACCTCCGGCTTCACCGGCGCCGGCTACCCCAAGGCTATGCCCGCCGCCATCGCGGAGAAGGCGAAGGCCGCCCATGAGAAGGGCCAGGACTTCTCCATCGACATGTACACCGGCGCCTCCACCGCACCGGAGTGCGACGGTGTGCTCGCCGAGGCCGGTGCGCTGCGCTACCGCATGCCGTACCAGTCCGACCCGACCATGCGTAACAAGATCAACGCCGGCGAGATGAAGTTCCAGGACATCCACCTGTCGCACTCCGGCATGATGGTTGAGCAGGGCTTCTTCGGCGAGGTGGACTTGGCCATCGTCGAGGCAGTGCGCATCACCGAAGAGGGCAACATCGTCCCGTCTTCCTCGGTGGGCAACTCCGTGGAGTTCCTCAACGCCGCCAAGAAGATCATCATCGAGGTCAACTCCTGGCAGTCCGAGGAGCTCGAGGGCATGCACGACATCTGGACCGTGCCGCCGCTGCCGAACCGCATCCCGATCCCGATCACCAAGTGCGGCGACCGCATCGGCACCACTTACATCGAGATCGACCCGGAGAAGGTCGTCGCCGTCATTGAGACGAACGACCCGGACCGCAACGCCCCGTTCAAGGCGCCGGACGAGATCTCCGAGCAGATCGCCGGCAACTTCCTCGACTTCCTGGAGAACGAGGTCAAGGCCGGCCGCCTGGCCTACGACGGCTACGTCATGCAGTCCGGCGTGGGCAACGTCCCCAACGCGGTGATGGCGGGCCTGATGGACTCCAAGTTCGAGAACATCCAGGCCTACACCGAGGTGATCCAGGACGGCATGGTCGACCTGATCGACGCCGGCAAGATGACCGTGGCGTCCGCAACGTCGTTCTCCCTGTCGCCGGAGTACGCGGAGAAGATGAACAACGAGGCCTCGCGCTACCGCGAGTCCATCATCCTGCGCCCGCAGTCCATCTCCAACCACCCGGAGGTCATCCGCCGCACCGGCCTGATCGCGTCCAACGGCATGATCGAGGCGGACATCTACGGCAACGCCAACTCCACCCACATCAACGGCTCCCGTCTGATGAACGCCCTGGGCGGCTCCGGCGACTTCACCCGCAACGCCTACATCTCCTCGTTCATCTCCCCGTCGGTGGCGAAAGACGGCGCGATTTCCGCAATCGTCCCGTTCGCGTCCCACATCGACCACAACGAGCACGACGCGATGGTCTTCATCACCGAGTACGGCGTGGCCGACCTGCGTGGCCTGGCCCCGCGCGACCGCGTGGCCAAGATGATCTCCATCGCCCACCCGTCGTACCGCCCGCTGCTGGAGGAGTACGTCGAGCTCGCTTCCAAGTGCAAGTACCAGGCAACCCCGCACGATCTGCGCCACGCCTTCGACTTCCACCTGCGCATGGAAGAGACCGGCACGATGATGAAGCAGGACTAACCCTGCCCCGATTTCCGGGCTAATGGTCCCAGGGGCTACCATTAGCCCCCGCGGGCCTTTAGCTCAGCTGGTAGAGCTACGGACTTTTAATCCGCAGGTCGCGGGTTCGATCCCCGCAGGGCCCACCTTCAACCCCCGTCGCTATATTGCGGCGGGGGTTTGTTGTGCGTGTCACAGGTTGGGTGTCGAGTCGCCAAAATAATGGTGATATCAAAGGTGTTTTTCTCTACCCTGGGTGTTCCCAAACTTTTGAGAGATTTTTAGAGAAAGGCAACCATGGCAACCACTGTTGGCCACTACCTCGCCACCCGCTTGGAGCAGATCGGCCTTGAGCACTACTTCCAGGTGCCGGGCGACTACAACCTCCAGCTTCTCGACGAGCTGTTGAAGAACGACAACCTGAAAATGGTCAGCTGCACCAACGAGCTCAACGCCTCCTACGCATCGGAGGGCTACGCGCGAGCAAACGGTGCATCCGCGTGCGTGATCACCTTCAACGTCGGTGCGTTTTCCGCGCTCAACGGCGTTGCCGGTGCTTACGCCGAGCGCCTGCCCATGATCTTCATCTCCGCCGGCTACAACACCAACGACGAGGCTTCTGGCCGCTTCCTGCACCACACCATCGGCACGACGGACTACTCGTACCAGGAGGAAATGTTCCGCCCGGTGACTTGCAAGACCGTGCGCATTCTCACGGCGGAGGAGGCGCCCGCGAAGATCGACGACGCCATTGCCACCGCCCTGCGCGAATCCAAGCCGTGCTATATCGAAATCGCCTCGAACCTGGCGGACGCCGAGTGCCCGGAGCCGCAGCCGAAGCAGTTCCCTCGTGCATGGGAGCTGCCGTACGACGCCGACGCAGTGGAGCAGGCCGCAGATGCCGTTGCTAAGCAGCTCAATGCCACCAAGAAGCCGATCTTGTTGGCCGGACCTCACCTGCGCCCGTACGGCGCCATCGACGCGTTCAAGCGCCTAGCCGAGGCGCTGGGCTGCGCCGTTGCCGTGCAGCCGAACGCGAAGGGGTTCTTCCCAGAGGATCATCCGCAATACATCGGCCATTACCTAGGTACCTCTTCCGCGCCGGGCGCGGAGGCCATGGTGGACTTGTCCGATTGCGTGCTTGCGGCCGGCCCGATGTTCACTGATTACTCCACGGTGGGCTGGACCACGACGGTGCCGAACGATTCCGGCTACATCGCCATCGCCGAGGACGGCGTGACCACCCCGGAGGGCAACTACACCAACCTGCCCATCGCGCCGGTGCTCGACGTCGTCGCCCAGAAGGTGGAGAAGAACTCCGCCACCATCGAGCAGTACAACCGCGACGACGTCACCGGAGAGCAGGCGGAGTACACCCCGGCGGCAGACGGCGAGCAGCTCACCCGCGCCGAGATGGTGCACCAGATCAACGAGCTGATCACGCAGGATTCCACCCTGTTCGCTGAGACCGGTGACTCCTGGTTTAACGGCATGCATATGCAGCTGCCGGGTGGCGCAGGGTTCGAAATTGAGATGCAGTGGGGCGCCATCGGCTGGTCGGTGCCGTCGGCGCACGGGTACGCCGTGGCGAAGGGCAATGACCACCACACCATCCTCATGGTCGGCGACGGGTCCTTCCAGCTCACTGCGCAAGAGGTGTGCAACATGATCCGCTACCAGGACAACATCACCGTCATTGTGGTCAACAACAAGGGCTACGTCATCGAGTCCGCGCTGCACGAAGGCCCGTACAATTACTACAAGAACTGGGATTACGCAGCGCTGATGGATGCCTTCAATGCCGAGGACGGCGAGGGCATTGGAATCACCGCTACGACTGCAGGTGAGCTGCGAGATGCTCTTCGCACCGCCAGCGAAAACACCCACCGTCCAGTGCTGATTGAGGCCCAGATCCCGCACGACGACATGACCCAAGACCTGGTGAAGTGGGGTAAGCCCGTCTCCGCCGCAATCGGCCGCGCCCCGGCAGACAAGCAGTAGTGCAACGCAGCGTGCGTCAAGCGGGTTAGAGTTTTCCGCATGAACTTCGGCCTTGCGTTCGGTCTGTCGCTGTTCGCCGGTTTGTCTACCGGCCTCGGCGGCCTGCTTGTGGCGCTCAAGCGCAACCCCAGTGACAAGTTTCTCGCTGCTTCGCTGGGGTTTTCCGCTGGCGTGATGGTCTACATCTCGCTGGTGGAGCTGCTGCCGGAGGGGGTCGCCTCGCTCGGGGGCGACGACAGGGCGCAGCTGTGGGGCACCGTCGCGTTCTTCGCGGGCATCGCTGTGATCGCGTTGATCGACAGGTTTGTGCCCGACGACATCAACCCGCACGAAGACCCTTCGGGCGGAAAGACCATGCGCAACGTCGGCGTGGTCACCGGCTTAGCCATCGCGGTGCACAACTTCCCGGAGGGCTTCGCCTCGTTCATCGCGGCGCTGGAAAACCCGGCGCTGGGGCTTCCGATTGCCATCGCGATCGCCATCCACAACATCCCGGAAGGCGTGGCGGTGGCCGTGCCGCTGCGCCAGGCCACAGGGAAGAAGTGGAAGGCCGCCGGCTGGGCCACGCTGTCTGGTTTGGCCGAGCCGTTGGGCGCACTGATCGGGTTTGTGCTGCTTCGCCCCTTCCTGGGCCCGGAGACGCTCGGCGTGGCCTACGCCGCCATCGCCGGGATCATGGTGTTTGTCAGCCTGGACGAGCTTTTGCCCACGGCAATTCATACCGGCCGCCACCACACCGCGATCTACGGACTCATCGCGGGTATGGCCGTCATGGCGGCCAGCCTGCTCATTCTGCCGGGGTAGGGGCTACTTCCAGACCTCGAGGCGCATGAGGATCACGCCGTCGTCCGCGCGCACGAGCGCGAGGTCGTCCGGCTCCGCCACCTGGGCGTCGAGGATCTCGCGGGTGATGCGCAGCTGGTAGCGCTGCTTTTCGCCGTCGATGTCCACTGAGCCGATGCTGGTGTACTCGTTGTGGTCCTCAATCTCCGCCGCACTGACCGCCACGTCGGGGGTCTGGCCCGTGCCGCGCACCGCGAAGATCGGTGCGCCGTTGCTGAAAGACGCGCCCTCGCCGCCGGAAAGTATCGTCTGGATCAGCTCGCGCACAGCCACCGGATCCGTGGTCAGGGGCGCCACGGAGCGGGCGCCGAGGACGGAATGGTTCATGGGCGTGAGCTCGTCGTCAAGCTTGGCTCCCGCGTCGCGGTAGGAGACACCGAACTGCCGCAGCGCGCCGTTGACATCGCGGCCGATAAGGACTTCGATGCCCACCTCGCCGTCGCGGTCCATCACACGGTAGGAACCGAGGGATTCAACGATGGGGGAGTGCGCGGAAAGGAGTTCATCTTTTGTCGGGGACAGGGTCGCGTCGTAGATGATTGCTTCAGCCATGTAGGCCACTGTAGTGCTCGTTTGGTTGCTGCGAAGGCTGTGTCGTATGATTCAACGGCTGTCTTTGATGACAGGCCCCCATCGTCTAGAGGCCTAGGACTCCGCCCTTTCACGGCGGCAACACGGGTTCGAATCCCGTTGGGGGTACGGCCCTGTGGCGCAGTTGGTTAGCGCGCCGCCCTGTCACGGCGGAGGTCGCGGGTTCAAGTCCCGTCAGGGTCGCCATTAGCTCGAGGTACGCCTCGAGCCTTTTGCTTTGCGACGGCTACGCTTGGCACCCGTGAAGAACAAGGCTGACGCCCACGACGTAATCGTTGTTACCGGCGCGAACGAGAACAACCTGCGGGACGTCTCTGTCACGATCCCGAAACGCCGCCTCACCGTGTTCGCCGGCGTGTCCGGGTCCGGCAAGTCCTCGCTGGTCTTCGACACCGTTGCTGCCGAGTCGCAGCGCCTGATTAACGAGACGTACTCGTCCTTCGTCCAGGGCTTCATGCCGTCGATGGCGCGGCCGGACGTGGTCGGGCTCGAAGGGGTGACCGTGGCGATCGTGGTGGACCAGTCTGCGCTCGGGGCGAACGTGCGCTCCACCGTCGGCACCGCCACGGACGTCACGCCGATGCTGCGTGTGCTGTTTTCGCGCATCGCGGAGCCGCACGCCGGCGGGCCGGGCGCGTACTCCTTCAACGTCCCCAGCGTGACGGGCGGCGGCGCGATCAAGGACGCGACCGGCAAGAAGAAGGTGGTGAAGAACTTCACCCGCACCGGCGGCATGTGCCCGGAGTGCGCCGGCACCGGGCGTGCGAGCAAGTTCGACGAGGCGCAGGTGGTGGACGACTCGCTGTCCATCGACGACGGCGCCATCCTCGTGCCGGGCTACAAGCCCGGGTCCTGGCAGTTCCGCGCATACGCCGAAGCCGGGAAGTTCCCCACCGACGTGCCCGTCGGCGAGTTCACGGCCGAGCAGCGCCACGCTCTGCTCTACGGCGAGCCCGAGAAGGTGCAGTACCTGGGCTTCAACACCACCTACCAGGGGCTCATCCCGCGCCTGGAGTCCTCGCTGCTGAGCAAGGAAAAAGAGGGCCTGCAAAAAGCCGCCCGCGAGTTTGTGGACCGCGCCGTGACCCAGGTGGATTGCCCCGCCTGCGGCGGCACCCGGCTGGCGCAGCACGCGCTGGAGTCGAAGATCAACGGCAAGAACATCGCTGAGCTGTGCGCCATGGAGGTCGAGGACCTGGCGGAGTGGTTCGAGGGCGTGGACGCGCCGGGCGTGGCGCCGCTGGTGGCGTCCATACGCGAGGCGCTGGCGAACTTTGTCGCCATCGGGCTGGGCTACATCGCGCTGGATAGGCCGAGCTCGACGCTGTCCGGCGGCGAGTCGCAGCGTGTGAAGATGATCCGGCACTTGGGCTCCGCGCTTTCGGACGTCACCTACGTCTTCGACGAGCCCACCGCCGGCCTGCACGCCGCCGACATCGACAGGTTGAACGGCCTGCTCACCGCGCTGCGGGACAAGGGCAACACCGTGCTCGTGGTGGAGCACCGCCCGCAGACCATCGAGGCCGCGGACCACGTCATCGAGCTCGGCCCCGGCGCGGGCACCGAAGGCGGCGAGATCGTCTTCGAGGGCACCGTTGCGGAGCTGCGCGAGGCTGGCACGCGCACAGGCGAGAGCCTGAAGCTCGGCGTCGAGCTCAAGGAGGACCCGCGCGAGCCCGTCGATTGGCTCAAGGTGCGCGGGGCGAGCGAGAACAACCTCGCCAGCATCGACGTGGACATCCCCACTGGCGTGCTCACCGCAGTGACGGGTGTGGCGGGCTCCGGCAAGTCCTCCCTGCTGCGCGCGCTTGAGGATTCCGCGCTGCTGGAGGACGCGGTGTGGGTGGACCAGGCGCCCATCTCCGGGTCGCGGCGCTCCAACCCCGCCACCTACACCGGCGCGCTGGACCCGATCCGCAAGGCGTTCGCGAAAGCCTCCGGCGAGCCGGCCTCGATGTTCTCGCCGAACTCCGCCGGCGCGTGCCAGCACTGCAAAGGTGCGGGCGTGGTCTACGTGGATCTCGGCATGATGCAGGGCGTGGACGTGCCCTGCGAGGTCTGCGAGGGCAAGCGTTTCAGCGACGCCGTGCTGGTGCACACCCTCGGCGGCAAGAACATCGCCGAGGTGCTGTCCATGCCGGCGGAGGAGGCGCAGCCCTACCTGAAGGAGAACAAGGTCAACGCGGCCGCCAAGATGTGCGGGCACCTTATCGACGTCGGGCTGGGCTACGTCACCCTCGGCCAGCCGCTGACAACCCTGTCCGGCGGCGAGCGCCAACGCCTCAAGCTCGCGGCGAGCCTGAAAAAGACCGCGTCCGCCTACGTGCTCGACGAGCCCACTACCGGCCTGCACCTCACCGACACCGCGCGCCTGGTGGACCTGTTCGACCGGCTAGTGGACGCCGGCGCGACCGTGATCGTGGTGGAGCACAACCTAGCGCTGGTGTCTCGCGCCGATTACGTCATCGACTTGGGCCCGGGGGCGGGCTCTGCGGGCGGGCAGGTGGTGGCGGCGGGCACGGTGCGGAAGCTCGTCGATAGGCATGAAAGCACCGGGTCTGAAACGGGGCGATACCTCTCACACGCTGGCGATTTGTAGCCGTATGAGGGTGCTGTGTAATGTATCAACTCGTGCAAGCGACAGTGTGAAACACACTGGAAGGCGCACCGAAACAACAGAATATGGCCCTGTGGCGCAGTTGGTTAGCGCGCCGCCCTGTCACGGCGGAGGTCGCGGGTTCAAGTCCCGTCAGGGTCGCTGAATTGCTTGGCAAACGAGTAGTTCCGGCCAGATAGCTCAGTTGGTAGAGCACACGCCTGAAAAGTGTGGGGTCGCCAGTTCGATCCTGGCTCTGGCCACACTCCCGAAAACCCCTTCCGCAGCGACGCGGAAGGGGTTTCACATATATAGTCGGCCGCATGTCTGAAAACCCGGAAGTATCCGTGCGCAAGAACGAAACGGACGGCCAGTACGAAATCCTCGTCGGCGAAGAAGTCGCCGGCTTTGCCACCTACGCCGACGCGAACGGCGTGCGCGACCTGCCGCACACCGTGGTGGACCCCAAGTTCCGCGGCCAAGGCCTGTCCAAGCCGCTGATCCAGGCAGCGCTTGACGACGCCCGCGCCGACGGCATGCAGGTCACCCCGTCCTGCCCCGCCGTGGAGCGCTACATCGAGCAGAACCCGCAGTACCGGGACCTGCTCGCCTAACTAGATGATGTAGCTGCCCGGATCGACGTAGCTGTCCGGGTCTACGAGCTTGATGCACTCGTCCGTCTTGCGCGGGCGGGTCTTCGCCGGGATGCCGACAGCGATGGAGTTTTCCGGCACGTCCTTGGTCACGACGGCGTTCGCGCCGACGGCGGAGCCCGCGCCGATAGTCACCGGGCCCAGCACCTTCGCGCCGGCGCCGATAGTGACGTTGTCGCCGATGGTGGGGTGGCGCTTCGTCTGTGTGAGCACCTGCCCGCCCAAAGTGACGCCGTGGTAGAGCATGACTCCCTCGCCGATCTCCGCGGTCTCGCCGATGACGATGCCCATGCCGTGGTCGATGAAGAACCTCCGGCCGATCGTCGCGCCGGGGTGGATCTCAATGCCGGTGAAGAACCGGTTCAGCTGCGCCAGGATGCGCGCCGGCCCCTTCCAGTCCCGCTCCCACATGGCGTGGCAGATGCGGTGCACCCAGATGGCGTGCAGGCCTGAGTACACGACAGCGTTTTCGACGTCGCCGCGCGCGGCCGGGTCGTGCTCGCGCGCGTTTGCCAGGTCCTCGCGGACGGTGGAAATTACCTTTGCGGCCAGGGAAAGCATGGGGCGCAGTGTACCAAGCGGTTCATTTTTTGTGGGGATAAAGATTCCCCCGGCGCCGAATGGGGTCGGGGCCGGGGGAGGGGCGACAGCTCGTCGCTAAGCAAAAAGTGCTTAGTCGCGGATGTCCTCGTACAGGACGGTGGAGACGTAGCGCTCGCCGAAGTCCGGGATGATGACCACGATGGTCTTGCCCGCGTTCTCCTCGCGCGCGGCCAGCTCCAGCGCCGCCTTGACGTTTGCACCTGCGGAGATGCCGCCGAGGATGGCGTCCTTCACCGCGAGCTCGCGGGAAGTGGACACGGCGTCCTCGTTGGTCACGGCGATGATCTCGTCCACGACGTTGCGGTCCAGGGTGCCCGGGATGAAGTTCGCACCCAGGCCCTGGATCTTGTGCGGGCCAGCCTCGCCCTTGGAGAGCAGTGGGGAGGCAGCCGGCTCGACGGCCACGGCCTTGACGTCCGACTTCTGCTCCTTGAGGTACTTGCCGGCACCCGAGATGGTGCCGCCGGTGCCCACGCCCGCGACGAGGATGTCCACCTCGCCGTCGGTGTCCTCCCAGATCTCCGGGCCGGTGGTGGCGTAGTGGATCTTCGGGTTGGCCTCGTTCTCAAACTGGCGGGCCAGGATGGCGCCCTCGTTCTGCTCCACCAGCTCGTTGGCCTTCTCCACGGCGCCCTTCATGCCGGCGGCGCCCGGGGTGAGCACGATCTCTGCGCCGTAGGCGCGCAGCAGCACGCGGCGCTCGGTGGACATGGTCTCCGGCATGGTCAGGATGACCTTGTAGCCCTTCGCGGCGCCCGCGAGTGCGAGTGCGATGCCGGTGTTGCCGGAGGTTGCCTCGACGATGGTGCCACCCGGCTTCAGCTCGCCGGATGCCTCGGCGGCCTCGATGATGGCCTTGCCGATGCGGTCTTTGACGGAGTTGGCCGGGTTGTAGAACTCCAGCTTGGCCAGCACGCGGGCCTTGGATCCGTTGGCCTCGGTGATGTCCTTCAGCTCGACGAGCGGGGTGCCGCCGATGAGGTCGAGAACGTTGCTTGCGATCTTCGCCATGAGAGATTGCCTCCTGGGTTGATTGAGTTTGTTTAAGGCTCAGCATACACCCCGAACTAGACCGGGTGGTTTGTCTCGTGTGTACCGGATGGTTCGGACCGGCGTTTTGGGTGCCGTGGAAGCGTTGAATCAAGCGCCGTTCGAGCGGGGCTAAGTTTGGCTACCCCCGTTCGCGCGATATGATCACGATTGTTTTTGAGTCCTGTTCGGATTCGGGTGTTCCCCAAACGGGTGCCCCCGGAACGGTGGAAGGCGACACGTATGACGATGGATGCGCAGCGCATCAAGGACGACGATGACGCGATCCGTGCTGCACTGACCGCGTTGAAGACCGCAACCGGAATTCCAGTTGCCATGTACGGCACTCTCCTGTCGGATAACCGGATCCAAATCACCCAGTGGATCGGCCTGCGTACCCCGGCGCTGCAGAACCTCAGCGTCGCCGAGGGGGCTGGCGTGGGCGGCAGGGTCGTGTCCACCCGCCGCGCAGTGGGCATCGCCGACTACACGCGAGCGTCCGTGATCTCCCACGAGTACGACCAGCAGATCCAGGACGAGGGCCTGCACTCCGTCGTGGCCGTGCCGGTGATCGTGCAGCGTGAGATTCGGGGCGTGTTGTACGTCGGCGTGCACTCGCCTGTGCGTCTGGGCGACAAGGTCATCGAGGAAGTCGCCATGACCGCGCGCACCCTCGAGCAGGAGCTCGCCGTCAACGCGGCGCTGCGCTCTTCCGACGGCGGGGACCGCGCCGGCGCCAAGACCGGTCGCGCGATGAACGGCGCCGAGTGGGAGCAGGTGCGCGCCACCCACTCCAAGCTGCGCATGCTGACCAACCGTGTGGAGGACGAGAAGCTGCGCAAAGAGCTCGAGCAGCTCTGTGAGCAGCTGGTCTCCCCGGTGGCCGTGAAGCAGACCACCAAGCTGTCCGCTCGCGAGCTCGACGTGCTCGCATGCGTGGCGCTCGGCCACACCAACGTGGAGGCCGCCGCCGAGATGGGCATCGGCGCGGAGACCGTGAAGTCCTACCTGCGCAGCGTGATGCGCAAACTCGGTGCTCACACCAGGTATGAGGCGGTCAACGCCGCGCGTCGCATCGGCGCTCTGCCGTAGGCAATTGCTTATCGACGTCCCTCCGGTTCTGTACTGTGGCGGACGTGAAAGAACGGTTTTTGGTTTCAGGCGGCGCCCGGCTTGCGGGCGAAGTTCGCGTCGACGGCGCCAAGAACAGCGTGCTCAAGCTGATGGCCGCGGCCCTTCTGGCCGAAGGCACCACCACGCTGCGCAACTGCCCCCGGATCCTGGACGTTCCGCTGATGCGCGACGTCCTGGTCGGGCTGGGCTGCGAGGTGGACATCGAAGGCGATGTGGTGCGCATCCACACTCCGGCCGAGGTGTCCCCGCACGCGGACTTTGACGCGGTGCGCCAGTTCCGCGCATCCGTTGCAGTGCTCGGGCCGTTGGTCGCCCGCTGCACCGAGGCGTACGTGGCGCTCCCGGGCGGCGACGCCATCGGGTCGCGCCCGCTGGACATGCACCAGTCCGGCCTGGAGAAGCTGGGCGCGACCACCCACATCGAGCACGGCGCGGTGGTGGCGCGGGCAGACAAGCTCACCGGTGCCTCCATCAAGCTGGACTTCCCGTCCGTGGGTGCGACGGAGAACATCGTCACCGCGGCGGTGCTCGCCGACGGCCGCACCGTGCTTGACAACGCCGCGCGCGAGCCGGAGATCGTGGACCTGTGTTCCATGCTCAATTCCATGGGCGCGCGCATCGAAGGCGCGGGCACGTCCACCATCACCGTCGATGGTGTGGATTCGCTCTCGCCGACGGAGCATACGGTGGTCGGCGACCGCATCGTCGCCGGTACCTGGGCGTACGCCGCGGCCATGACTCAGGGCGACATCACCGTCACCGGCGCCGCCCCCGGGCATCTGCACCTGGCGCTGTCGAAGCTGAAGCTCGCCGGCGCCAACGTGGAGACCTACGACAACGGGTTCCGCGTGCGCATGGACCAGCGTCCCCGCGCCGTGGACTACCAGACCTTGCCGTACCCCGGCTTTCCGACGGACCTGCAGCCCATGGCAATCGCGCTGGCGACGATTGCCGACGGCGTATCCGTGATCACCGAGAACGTCTTCGAGGCCCGCTTCCGGTTTGTGGACGAGATGCTGCGCCTGGGCGCCGACGCCAACGTGGACGGCCACCACGTCATGCTGCGTGGAGTGGACAACCTGTCGTCCACCGACGTGTGGTCCTCCGACATCCGCGCCGGCGCCGGCCTCGTGCTCGCCGGCCTGGTCGCAGACGGTGTGACCACCGTGCACGAGGTGCACCACATCGACCGCGGCTACCCGGCATTCGTCGAGCAGTTAAACGCGCTTGGTGCACATGTAGAACGCGCATAAAACCCGCGTTGTGCTGCGGGTTTGTGTTGTGTGTGGGGTGTGTGTAACTTATATCGAGTCAGCGAGACCGACAACGCCCCGCTGGAAGGTGAGATTCTTTCCGGTTTGTGTGGCGGGCAGGAAAACAATCGCT
>NZ_JAKRMZ010000032.1:0-27428 GCF_022345915.1 Corynebacterium sp. ACRQP
CCCCCGCACCGGCTCCCGCGCCTGCACCTGCCCCGGATCCCGCGCCGCAGCAGCAGCCGTACGAGTACAACATCGGCGGGCTGAAGGTGCGCTCCAACACCAGGCTGGATCAGCCGCTGTACGAGGTGGCCGAGCCGTAAGCTACGTTGGAACGATGACTGAGAACGACTACCCCTACGTGGCGCTGTTTACCCAGGCCACGGGGATTCACCCGTCGACAGGGCGTCTGCTCACCATCGACGCGGTCACGTTCGACGCCGCCGGGCGCGTGGGCGAGGAGTTCCACGCCGTGGTCAACCCCGGCACCGACCCCGGCCCCGCCCACACCCACGGCCTGACCCCGCACGACTTCGCCCAAGCCCCGCGGTTCTCGCGCTTTTTGCGCACGCTGGACAAGCTTCTCGACGGCCGCGTGCTCGTCACCCACGACTCCCCCACCACCTGGGGTTTCCTCGTCTCCGAGGCGCGCCGAGCCATGAACGCCGCGGCCCGGGCGAACCGTTCGCGCCGCGGCCGCGGCAACAGGCGCCGCCAGAGGGTCGGCCACGTCCCTAAGCCAACTGCGATCGTGGACCTTTTGGCTAGTGCGCGCAGGCAGGGCCACATCCCGGTGGACACCCGCATCAACGCCGTAGCCAACCTCGTCGGCGTGGCGTCTACCCCGCCGACCGCCTCCACCGAGCGCATCGGCGAGGCCGAAGCCGACTTCTCGCGCGGCCAAACCCTGAAACTCGTGGCCATGTACCTGCAGCTCGCCCCCGGCGGGCTGGTCGAGCTCAACCCCGAGGACCTGGCGCCGGACGCGTTCGGGTTGCAGCGCTCGTCGATACGCGTCGATGCGGAAAAAGCCCCCGCAGTCAGCGCGAACCCCGGCCACCTCGGCAAAGGCGGACTTTTGCGCGGCATGGAATTCGTCGTCTCCGACGACATCGCCCTCAACCCCGACGAGCTCATCGACGCCGGCGTGCGCGCCGGCCTGACCTACCGCGAAAAAGTCACCCGCGAAACGTCCGTCACCGTCACCGACGCCATTCAACGCGGCGCCGACCTGCGAGGCAAAGCCATGCACGCCCACCGCAAAGACATCCCCATCGTCTCCGGCGACGAATTCGCGCGGCTAGTCGGACAGATGGAATCCGCGGAGTAGCCTTGTCCGCATGCAAGGACCCATCTCCCGCTTCCGCACCGCGGTAGCCGCCACCGCCGCCAACCTGGCCACGGCCGCCTCGCGGGCCACCGGCCGCGGTGCCGGCGGCATGATCGGCGGCCTCGTCGCCGCGGCGATCGACCCGAACATCATGGCCTCCCTCGGCGGCGGCCGCCCCACCGTCCTGGTCACCGGCACCAACGGCAAATCCACCACCACCCGCATGCTCGCCGGAGCCGTCGGCGCCAAGCACAAAGTGGCCACCAACGACGGCGGCGACAACATGGACGCCGGCATCATCTCCGCCCTCCTCGCCGGCAAAGACGCCGACGCGATCGTCTTAGAATGCGACGAGCTGCACGTGCCCAAAGTCGCCGAACGCCTGCAGCCCACCGCGTTCGTGCTGCTCAACCTCACCCGCGACCAGCTCGACCGCGTCGGCGAAATCAACTCCATCGAACGCGCCCTCCGCGCCGCTGTCATGGCCCACCCCGAGGCCACCGTCGTCGCCAACTGCGACGACATGTTGATCACCTCCATCGCCTACGACCACCCCAACGTCGTCTGGGTTTCCGCCGGCGCCGGCTGGACCGGCGACTCCGTGACCAACCCCCGCTCCGGCGGCCACGTCGTGCGTTCCTCCGTCACGCACGAGGGGGAAGCGGACTGGTACGCCGTCGAACCGCTCCCCGACGGCCGCGAATTCCGCCGCCCCACCCCCACGTACAAGGTCGAGGGGGAGACGTTGGTGGGACCGGAGGGCGTCGCAAAGCTTGAGCTCAAACTCCCCGGCCGCGCCAACCGGGGCAACGCCGCCCAAGCCATCGCTGCCGCTGTCGAAGCGTTCGACGTCCCCCTCGACGCCGCCGTGCGCGCCGCCGCAGACGTGGACAACGTCGCCGGCCGCTACACCACCGTCCACCTCGGCGACCACGACGTACACCTCCTCCTAGCGAAGAACCCCGCCGGCTGGCAAGAAGCGCTGTCCATGGTCGACCGCGACGCCGACGGCGTGGTCATCGCCGTCAACGCCCAACAAGGCGACGGCGAGGACGTCTCCTGGCTGTGGGACGTGAAGTTCGAGGACTTCGGCGACACCCGCGTCGTCGCCGCCGGCGAGCGCGCCACCGACCTCGCCGTGCGCCTGACCTACGGCGGCATCGGCCACGACACTGTCCACGACCCCATCGCCGCCATCCGAGCCTGCCCGCCCGGGCGCGTCGAGGTGCTGGCCAACTACACTGCGCTACTCAACCTGCGCCGCGCGCTGACCAAGGAGGAGGACTACCGTGCCTAAACTCACCATCGGCCTCGTCCTGCCCGACGTGCTGGGCACCTACGGCGACGACGGCAACGCCCTCGTGCTGCGCGAGCGTGCGCGCCGCCGCGGCATCGACGCGTCCATCGAGCGCATCATGCTTCACGACGACGTCCCGCCCTCCCACGATCTCTACACCCTCGGCGGCGGCGAAGACTCCGCCCAGCTGCTCGCCGCGGCGCGGCTGAGCGCATCCCCCGGGCTGCAGGCCGCGGCCGCCGACGGCCGGCCCATCTTCGCCGTGTGCGCCGGGCTGCAGGTGCTCGGCCATACCTTCCGCGCCCACGGCAACGAGGTCGAGGGCGTCGGGCTTCTCGACGTCACCACCGCCCCGCTGACCCGCCGCGCCACCGGCGAACTCGCCTCCGAGCCCACCCGCGCCGGCATCACCGCCGAACTTTCCGAGCCACTGACCGGCTTTGAGAACCACATGGGCGCAACCGTCTTGGGCCCGGACGCTACCGCGCTGGGGCGCGTGACCCGCGGCGTGGGCAACGGCGCCGACGGCGAGAAAGTCGACGGCGTCGTGCAGGGCAGCGTCATCGCCACTTACATGCACGGCCCGGCGCTCGCCCGCAACCCGCAGCTGGCGGACCTGCTCATCGCCCGGGCCCTTGACATCCCGCTCGCGGAGCTGGAGCCGCTTGAGCTCGACGCGGTGACCAAGCTGCGCGAAGAGCGCCTACGTTAAAACGGCATGCGTGAGCGCCGTCGTCCGTTGTTGGGCGGCGGCGTTTCGCGTTGTTAGGGCAGGGGTGTGCTTCGGGGTCCGAAGAGTTGGTCGAGTGCTCCGCGGTCGGTGTTTCTCAGGTGGTACCCGCGTGGTGAGATCCACCAGGGTGCGCCTCTGATCATCGCGATGCGGCCGCGGGATTTACGCCAGGGGTCGTCGTCGTTGATGCGGTTGTGGTACTTACACAGCGGCACGAGGTTGTTCATGTTGGTGTAGCCGCCGTGTTTCCACGCATCGACGTGGTGGATCTCGGAGCCCAACGCCCCGTGCCTGCACCCTGGGAAGGCGCACACGGGTGAGACCATGCAGGCCATGTCTCGCTGCTTCTGGTTGGCGAAACGCTCGGTGTCGTACAGGTTCACCGCCCCTTCCTCCGGGTGGAACGCTGCAACCTCCAACACCTCGCCGAACTCTTGCTGCATGTACTCCGCCCCGGTCATGGTGGTGCCGTCAGTCAAGGTGAGGATGACGTCGTCGCCGTCGCCGGCCATAATGCGTGCGTGTTCGGTGATCGGCACCATCACGATCGGCCGCGGTGCGGCAGCGACGACCCCGCCGGTTTTGCCTTCGACGATGCGCCAGAACGCTTCCTCCATCTGGGCTGCCGCGGGCTGTGTGGCGTCGATGCCTTGTTTCAGGCGGTGCTCGAGGTCTGCGGCTTTGCGGTCGGTGGTGTCGATGGTGATGCGCGCCCGCCCGTTTTTCGGCGCGGAGAAGGCGACCTGTTTCTTTGTCGGGGCGTTGTCCTCGCGCGGCACCAGCTCTCGTGCGGCGCGTTCGATCGCGCGGTATCCGCCGGTGACGTCCAGCAAGGCGAGGCGCAGCCGCCACCGCTCGCCGGCGTCTTTCACGCCCCCGATGCGGCGTTCGATCAGCGCCAGCTCGTCCAGAGAGAACCCGCGGGCCTTCTGCGCCGCCAGGGCTTGCTTCCGGGTGAACTTGGTCGGCCCGTAGTACACCTTTTGCATGCCGTCCCACGCGCGTGCCCGATCCGGCGCCATGCCGGCGCCCAGCGCGACGGGCAGGTCGAAGTGCCGCAGCGTCTCCATGGATGCAGCGGCCATCGCCTGAATGAATGCGTCGAACGGGTTCATGCCACGAACACTAAACACAACGCAACCCCACACAACCCCCGAACCGAAATCTGTGGATAACTCACCACACCAGCCCCAAAGTTGTCCACAGCCGCCCCCACCCGGGAACCGCGGCGCTACAACCGCAGTCTGCCGGTCAGTGCCCGGGAGAGCGTGAGCTCGTCGACAAACTCCAAGTCCCCGCCCAACGGCATACCGGACGCCAAACGCGAAATGGTCAGGTCCGGAAAATCCTTCAAAAGCCGCACCAGGTACGACGCGGTCGCCTCGCCCTCGGTGTCGGGGTCGGTGGCCAAAATGACCTCGGACACCGCCGGCGCCTCGGCGCCCTCCAGGTCCGGAAGCACCCCGCCGATGCGCTGCAGCAGCGGCGCAATCGCCAGGTCCTTCGGCCCGACGTTAGCCAGCGGGTCCAAAGCCCCACCAAGCACGTGGTAGCGGCCGGAGTATTCGCCGGTGCGCTCGATGACCTGGATGTCTTTCGCGTCTTCCACCACGCACACGAGCGCCTTGTCGCGGCCGGAGTCGGCGCAGATGCGGCACACGTCCTCGCGCGAGACGTTGTTGCAGATGCGGCAGAACGTCACCCCGTCGCGCACGGCGGCCAACGCGGCGCGCAGCCTATCGACGTCCTCCGGTTCCTCCTTCAAAAGGTGAAACGCAATCCGTTGCGCGGATTTCGGTCCGACGCCGGGGAGGCGCGATAGCTCGTCGATAAGGTCCTGCAGTGGTCCTTCGAACACGGCGTCCTTTCACAAAAGAAAACGCGCCCGACCGCGCAAAGGGCCGGACGCGTAGAGCGGGAGTTAGATGATGCCGCCGAACGGGATCTCGCCCGGGCCTGCCTGCGGCGCGCCACCCTGCGGTGCGCCACCGCCCATCGCGCCGCCGGTCAGCGGGGCGATCTTCTCCTCGGCGAGCTTGCCGGCCTGGTTGTGCGCGTCGCGGTACGCGGCGAGGATGAGGTCCTGCAGCGACTCGATGTCGTCGGCGTCGACGGCTTCCGGCTTGATCTTGATGTCGGTGATCTCGGCGCCGCCGGTCATGGTGACGGTGACGAGTTCGCCGCCGGCGGTGCCGGTGACCTCGGTCTGCAGCAGCTCCATCTGCGCCTGCTGGAGGGCGGCCTGCACCTCGGCGGCCTGGCGGATGAGTTCCTGCATGTCTTGCGGCTGGGTCATGGTTGTCCCCTTTCGTTCGCTAATAGTTCTCGCGCCAGTCTACAACGGCTTCGCGCCGAGCTCGGCGGCGAGCAGGTCCATCGCGACTTCGGTGGCGTCGCGGCGGTCGGCGGTGCCGGCTTCGTCGCGCGCCTGGTCAGCCATGTCGCGTTCTTCGTCCTCGCGGGTGTATTCGGGCACATTGCCTATCGACGCCTCCGGCTCCCCCTCGTCATAGTCATACGGCTCGGGCGGCGGCGGAATTTCGTCGCGTTCGCGCTTGGCTTTCTCGGCGGCCTTCTGGCTGGCGGCCAGGGCGGCGCTGCGCCAGTCGTCCTCGCGCTTGGCGGGCGTTGGCTGCGCCGGGGCTTGCTGCTGCGGCTGCTGCTGTGCCTGTGGTTGCGACGGGGCGGGTTGCTCCGCGGCGGGCCCGCCGATCTGGGCGGGCGCGTCCCAGCCGCTGGCAGGCGCAGGGTCGTCGGATTCGGCGCTGTCGGAACTCGAGCCGTCCTCGCTGCTGGTTTCAGCGCCCGGGTTCCACACCTCGCGCTTGGCGGGGCGGCGCAGGTTCGTGGTGGACGGGTCGGTGCCGATGACGCAGCGGACCTGGATCTTCGCCCCGAGCTTCTCCGAAAGCACAGTGGCGATGTCGGCGTTGTTCTTCTCGGCGTTGATGCGCTCGGCCAGCGCGCCGGTGTGGTGGCCGACCACGAGGACGTCGCCGTCGAAGCCGAGCGGTTTGGCCTCGGTGAGCATGATCTCGGCGACCTTGTTGCGCTCGCCGACGGACTGACGCAGCCGCGTCCAGTCCTTGTCGATGCGCTCGAACAACTCGTCCGTATCCGGCTGGGGCTCAGGCTTGGGCTCCGCCTTGGGTTCAGGCTGCTTGGGTTCTGCCTGCTGCGGCTCCGGTTGCGCGGGTTGCGGCTTGGGCTCGGGCTGCGAAGGCGCCTCCTGCTGGCGGTTGCGCGAGCTCGCGGCAGCGGCTGCTGCTGCGGCCGCTGCCGCCG
Source organism: Corynebacterium sp. ACRQP (assembly GCF_022345915.1). Taxonomy (NCBI): domain Bacteria; kingdom Bacillati; phylum Actinomycetota; class Actinomycetes; order Mycobacteriales; family Corynebacteriaceae; genus Corynebacterium; species Corynebacterium sp. ACRQP. Next base: position 6,463 of record NZ_JAKRMZ010000032.1, read on the forward strand.
CGCCGCCGCCCGGTTGGGAAGGGCTGGGTTGTTGCGCTGTCTGGGGCTGCTGCGGGGAAGGCGCGCGCGAAGGAACTGCCTGGGGCTGGCCACCACCAGCGGGCGCAGCGCCGGCACCGGTGACCGGGGCGGGCAGGGCGGCCCCGCCGCCCGGCTGCAACGTCAGCAGGTGGGCGGCCATGATCTCCAGCAGCAGGCGGGGCGAGGTCGCGCCGCGCAGGCTCGCGATGCGGTCGTTGACCTCGGACGCCAACAACGCCAGGTGCTGCGGGAAGAACTGGTGGGCTTCTTGGGTGAGGATGTCGGCGCGGTCCGAAGGTGCGTCGACAAGCCCTTGCCCGAAGGCGTCCGGGACGGTGCGGATCAGCAGCAGGTCGCGCATGCGGTCGAGCAGGTCGAGGGCGAAGCGGCGGGGCTCGTGGCCGGACTCGATGACCTGGTCGATGGTGCGGTACATCGCGCTGGCGTCGCGGTCGGCAAGCGCGTCGACGGCGGCGTCGAGAAGCGTCAGGTCCGTCACGCCGAGCAGCGGCAGCGCGAGCTCGTAGGTCAGGCCGTCCTCGCCGGCGCCGGAGAGCATCTGGTCCAGAATCGACAGGGTGTCGCGCGGCGAGCCGCCGCCGGCGCGGATGACCAGCGGGTAGACGTTCTCGTCGACGTGGACGCCTTCCTCCTCCACCACGTGCTGCACCAGCTCGCGCATCGCCTGCGGCGCCAGCAGCCGGAACGGGTAGTTGTGGGTGCGCGAGCGGATGGTGCCCAGCATCTTCTCCGGCTCGGTGGTGGCGAAGATGAAAATCAGGTGGGCCGGCGGCTCCTCCACGATCTTCAGCAGTGCGTTGTTGCCCTCCTTGGTGATCATGTGGGCCTCGTCGATGATGAAGACGCGGTAGCGCGACTCCGCCGGCGCGAACAGCGCCCGCTCGCGCAGCTCGCGCATGTCCTCCACACCGCCGTGGGAGGCGGCGTCAAGCTCCATCACGTCCAGGTTGCCGGACCCGCCCGGCGCGAGCGCAACGCAGGATTCGCACACGCCGCACGGGGTAGAAGTCGGCCCCTCGGCGCAGTTCAGGGAGCGCGCCAGGATGCGCGCCGAGGACGTCTTTCCGCAGCCGCGCGGGCCGGAAAAGAGGTAGGCGTGCGAGATCCGCCCGTTGTCCAGGGCGGTCGAAAGTGGGCGGGTCACCTGCTCCTGGCCGATGACCTCGCCGAACGTTGCGGGGCGGTATTTCCTGTACAGAGCCACGCGGGCAAGTCTAGCCCGCCTGTGCCTCCGCAGCTTCCACGCAGGCGAGCAGCACGCAGGTGGCCACACCGTCCATGGCGGTGCGCACTTCGTCGAGAGGCGGCAGCGACGGCGCGAGGCGGATGTTTTGGTCTTTCTCATCCACCCCGTGCGGGAAGGACGCGCCGGCCTTGGTCAGGGTGATGCCGGCGTCCTTGGCCAACTCCCACACGCGGGTGGCGGAGCCGTCCAGCACGTCGAGGGAGATGAAGTAGCCGCCCTCCGGCTCGGTCCACTGCGTCACGCCAAACTCGCCGAGGCGGTCCTGCAAAATCCCGACGACGGCCTCGAACTTCGGCGCAAGCGAGCTCGCGTGCTGTTTCATGAGCGTGTGCAACCCTTGGACGTCGCCAAGCAAACGCGCATGTGCGAGCTGGTTGACCTTGTTGGGGCCGATGCCGCGGATGGAGGCGTGGGAGGCGTACCACTCCAAGTTCGCCTTCGAGGAGGCGAAAAACGCCACGCCGGAGCCCGCGAGAGTGATCTTCGAGGTGGACGACATGTACCAGAAGCGGTTCGGGTTGCCGTGCTTTTCCGCCAGGGCGATCACGTCGGGGTTGTCGGTCTGCGCGCCGGTGAGGGTGTGGATGGCGTAGGCGTTGTCCCAGACGATGCGGAAGTCGGGCGCCGCGGTTTCCATCGCAGCAAGCTTCTCGACGACCTCCGGTGCGAACGTCACCCCCGTCGGGTTACCGAAAACCGGCACCGTCCACATGCCCTTGACCTGCGGGTCCTTGACCAGTTCCTCGACGGCGTCCATGTCCGGGCCGGTCGGGGTCATGGGCACCTGGACCATCTCGAAGCCGAAGTGCTCGGTGATGGAGAAGTGGCGGTCGTAGCCCGGCACCGGGCAGATCCACTTGACGGTTTCCTCATCCTTCCACGGGCGCGGCGAGTCGTTGTTGCCCCAGATATACGACCAGGAGATCAGGTCGAACATGATGTTCAGGCTGGAGGAATCGCCCGCGATGAGGTTGTCCGGGTCGATGCCGAGCGCCTCCGCCCACAACTCGCGGATGTCCGGGATGCCGGTAAGGCCCCCGTAGTTGCGCACGTCCGCGCCTGTGTTGTCGGTGTAGTCGCCTTCCCCCGGCAGGGAAAGCAAGGCGTTGGAGAAGTCGAGCTGCTCGCTCGACGGCTTGCCGCGCGTGAGATCCAGGTTGAGGTTGCGGGCCTTGAGCTCGTCGTACTGCTGGCGGGTGCGCTGCGCCAGCTCGGAGAACTGGGTGGGATCGAGATCCGAAAGAGACATGGGTTACATCGTAGCGCGCATGAAAAAGGGACCCCACGCACCTGCCAGAGCTCGCTGACCCTTGCTGCGTTCCCGCCCTGGGGGAGTTCACAAGATAACACCGCGTGAGATCCTGCCCGATACTGTAGCCATGTTGGCCCCCGATAAACAAGCCAAGCGCACTAACGCCGGATGCGCTGCGGTTTTGGCGGTGGGCGCGGGGTGGTCTAATATATCGCAAGACGCTTTCGAGTGTCGCTGGAGGATTCGACTAGCGGCCTATGTCACACGCCTGGAACGCGTGCGGGTTTCACGACCCTCGTGGGTTCAAATCCCACATCCTCCGCAAAATCCGAAACCGGTGCCCTGCGTGGGTGCCGGTTTTCGCATATACGCGTGGGGGAATTGGGGTTAAACGACAGATCTGTCATCAATGCCGTTGCAACACACCCACTCACCGCCATAGGGCTCCTCCTAAAAATTTTTAGGCAAGGCTTACCTAGCTACAAAATTTCGCGTACGATTGCGCACCATGATCGACCAACAGCTCAAAGACGCCATCAACCAGCAAGTCACCGAAGAGTACGCAGCCGCCTACACCTACCGCCACCTGGCCAACGAGATGGACGCACTGTCCTTCCCGGGCCTGTGCCAGTGGTTCGTCGCCCAAGCAAAGGAGGAGTGCGAGCACGCACTGAAGTTCGCCCAGCACCTCATCGACCGCGGTGAGCGCGTCGTGCCGAAGACCATCGAGATCAACGCGCCGGAGATCAACACGCCGCGCCAGGCATTCGAGGCCGCGCTCGCCCACGAACGGAAGGTCTCCGAGCAGATCCGCACCATCACCCGGCTTGCCGACGAAGTCGGTGACCTCGAGTCCCGCGCCCTGCTCAACTGGTTCCTCAACGAGCAGGTCGAGGAGGAGGCCACCGTCGGTGAGATCCTCGACCAGCTCAACCTCGTCGGCGATGACGGCTCGGGCCTTCTGCGTATCGACGCCCGGCTGGGCAACCGCGACATCGCGACCCCATCCGCGTAAAGGGTAAACAGCGCGAAAATTCGAGCTGAAATCCCCGCAAAATCGCGCCACTCGGGTCGCGGGACTGCCATCCACGGCCCAAGATATGGGCGTGAACTCGCCGCACACAGTCTCCCGCCGCAACTTCCTACGCACCGCCGCTGTGGCAACCTCGGCGGCGGGGGCGGCGGTGGCGGTGCCGAGCGCACAATCGCAGAGCACGCTGCCCACGAAGCCGGTGCCCGTGGAGATGGAGCTAGCGCCGCTGCCGTTTGTACACGGCGTGGCCTCCGGCGACCCGCTGCCTAACGCGGTGGTGATCTGGACGCGCATCACCCCCGACGAGCACGCGATGCCCGGCTCCGGCCGCGGCGCCAACACCCGGGTGCGCTGGCGGGTCGCCCGCGACGCGCAGCTTCGCGACATCGTCGCCGAAGGCGAGACCGAAAGCCGCGTGGAGCGCGACCACACCATCCACGTCGACGTGTCCGGCCTGGAACCGGACACCGTCTACTACTACGCGTTCACCGTGGCCAACGGCCCGCACGAGGGCGCCGCTTCCCCGCTCGGCCGCACCAAAACCGCGCCCACTGGCCACGTGGACCGGCAGCGCTGGGCCGTCGCCTCCTGCGCCAACTGGGAATCCGGCTTCTTCACCGCCTACCAGGACATGGCCGCCCGCGCCTGGGCGGGCGAGCTGGACCTGACCGTGTTCCTCGGCGACTACATCTACGAATACGCCCAGTACGAATACGCCGGCTACGGGCCCGTGCGCCTGCACCAACCCGCCCACGAAATTGTCGCCCTGGCGGACTACCGCACCCGCTACGGCCGCTACCGCACCGACCCCAACCTGCGCGACGCGCATGCCGCCCTGCCGTGGGTGGTGGTGTGGGACGACCACGAGTTCGCCAACAACAACTGGCGCGACGGCGCCGAAAACCACAACGCGGACGAGGGCGACTTCCACACACGCCGCGACGCCGCCATGCGCGCCTACTACGAGTGGATGCCGGTGCGCCTGACCGCAACCTCCGACGAGGGCCACATCTACCGCTCCCTGCAATTCGGCGACCTGGTTGAGCTGACCATCATGGACCTGCGCACCTACCGCGACAAGGAGTTCTGGCGCGGCGGCGCCCGCCAGACCGGCGATGCGCGCACCATGCTCGGTTCCGAGCAGTACGACTGGCTCATCGACACCCTCGAGCGCTCCACCGCGACGTGGAACGCGCTGGGCAACTCGGTGATGTTCTCCCCGCTGCACATCGGCGCGGCGTTTAACCATGCGGCCACGCGCCCCGTCGCTAAGTCGCTCAGCGCGAACATCGTGCCGACGCAGGCGCCGATTCCCGAGCTCAACGACATGCCACTCAACGGCGACCAGTGGGACGGCTACGACTTCGAGCGCCGCCGCCTGATCAACGCCCTGGGCCGCCTGGGCAAGAACCCGATTTTCCTCACCGGCGACATCCACTCGGAGTGGGCGCACACCATCATTCACGGCGGCGAGGAGATCGGCTGCGAGATCGTCTGCTCGTCCATCACCGCGCCGAACGTGGCGGAGTCGACGAAGATCCGCGCCGGCCACCCCATCTTCGGCGCGGCGTGCGGCTACCTGCGCGCCGCGAACCCCAGCCTGCACCACGTGGCGCTGGACACGCACGGCTACACGATCGTGGACATTACGGCCGAACAGGTGGATATGCAGTGGCTTCGCGTCCACAACATCCTCGACCCGGCCTCGCCCGTCTCCCCCGGCGCGGCCCTGACGTGGCGCAAGGGCGAGGGCTTCGGGCAATAACCTATCGCGCCCACAACCACGGCTCCCGCGAAAGCTGCGCCGGATCAAATTCCTCCAGTAACTTTCGAACGCTCGAAGCACCCACGTAGCCGAGCGATTCCGCGATTTTCGACACAATTTCTTTCGCGCTGCCTCCACGCAGCATCTCCCGCAACGTCACCGCCCCATCGCGCTTTGCCAATCGGCGCCCCTCCGGCCCCACCACGAGCGGAACATGAATATAAATGGGAACTGTGAGCCCTAAGCGGTCGGCAAGGTACGCCTGAGCCGGCGCTGAAAACAACAGATCGTCTCCGCGCACTACCTGATCCACGCCCTGGTAGCCGTCGTCGACGACCACGGCCAGGTTGTACGCCCAATCCCCCGCCTGCGCCTGGTCGATGCGCCCACCCCGCTTCAGGATCACGTCGTCCACCGGACCGGTGTATTCGCCCTGGTAGAAGTCGCGCACCGTCCACTCTTTCACGTGCGCGCGCAGCCTGATTGCCGGGAGGCGGCCTTCGGCGTGGAGCTCGGAGCGTCGAAAAGCTCGCTGTTCCTCTGTGAGATCGCGGCAGGTGCCCGGGTACATGCCGGGCTGGGCGTGGGGCGCGGAAGCGGCCTCGCGGATGTCGCGGCGCGTGCAGTAACACTCGTAGGTATCCAGGCGGGACAGCGCATCGGCGTACGCGTCGCCGCGGTCGTGCTGGTACATCACCGGCGGATCGAAGTCGAGGCCGATCATCTGCAGATCCTCGATCTGGCGCTGCGCGGACTCCGCGGACGAGCGCTCCGAATCGATGTCCTCCACGCGCAGGTAGAAGTTGCGGCCCGTCTGCCGCGCAAACAACCACGCCAACACCGCGGTGCGGAGGTTGCCGAAGTGCAGATCGCCGCTGGGGCTCGGGGCGTAGCGGCCGGCGGGAGCTTGAAAATCAGGCATGTGTGCCATGATAAAGCGCATGTCACCCCACGTTTCCCGCTCCCCGTACCCCTACCTGCTCGCCCTGTTTTGCGCAGTGTTTTTGATCTCCAACATCACCGCGCAAAAAGGCGTCGCGCTCGGGCCGCTGATCACCGACGGCGCGTTCTTCCTCTTCCCCATCTCCTACGTCATCGGCGACGTGATCGCGGAGGTCTACGGGTTTCGCGCGGCGAGGCGCGCCGTGTTCACCGGCTTCGCCATCGCCGTCATTGCAGTGTTGTCCTTCTATATAGCGATCTGGCTGCCGGCCGCGGATTTCTACGACATGAACGACACCTTCGCTGCCGTCCTCGGCCTGCTTCCGCGGATCGTGGTGGCCTCGCTGACTGGCTACGTGGTGGGGCAACTGCTCAACGCGTGGGTACTGCAGAAGATGAAGGACCGCTTTGGCACCGACCGCTTGTGGGCGCGCCTGATCGGCTCCACCATCGTGGGCGAGTTCGCCGACACCTTGTTGTTCTGCTCGATTGCCGCAGCTGTGATTGGAATCGACTCCACCGGCGCGTTCGTGAACTACGTGGTGGTCGGCTTCCTGTGGAAGACCGCCATGGAGGTGCTGCTCCTGCCGGTGACCTACCCGACCATCGCGGCGGTGCGCCGGGCCGAGACGTCCGTTTAAACCAGGCTTTTTCTGCCCGCAGCCGTTGCGGTTGCGGGCTTTTTGCTTTGCGACGGACCCTTGCCACCGCAGCGGGGGTAAAAAACGGGGGTAGCGAGGTGTTCCGGATTGATGAACAATCCGCGGACCTTTGAACAATCCAGGGGGTTTACGGCATTTCTGAGGGAAAACCCGTCAAAACTAAGAACGCATGAAAAGTATGATCAACCCAAACATGCAGGTAAACACGGAATCGGCTCAAATCATGCAGGAAAACACCTTAACGTGCATAAAATGCATCACTGACGGATTGTTGAACCATCCGCGCGCGTTTGCAGTTTGATCGTTGAACAATGCTGACGAAACGGCGGATCACGCGGGCAGCTTGATGAACAATCAGCAGGCCAATCGTGGTGGAAACGTTGAACAATCCGGAAAGAATGTTCAACGATTTAGGGTATTTTTCAGCCTGGCGGCGAGCGGTTTACCAGCGCATATTTGGTGCATAAACTCGTGGATGTAACAAAGAGAACACACACCATCAAGGAGTCACCGAGATGCGAGCAGCATTCCGAAACACCATCGCCGCAGCAGTTGCAGCCTCCATCGCGGTTTCCGGCGTAAACGTCGCACACGCCCAGCAGGACGTTGAGCTCGCACCGGTGCTGACCAACACCGCCACCCTCGTTGACTCCGATGGCGACGGCCTGCCCGACATCTGGGAAGAACAAGGCATCGTTTTAGCAGACGGCACAGAAATCCCCCTGCCGGACTGGGGAGCAGACCCGAACCGCCCGGATGTGTTCCTCCAGCTGAACTGGATGGCCTCCGAATACGACACCCTCGGCTGCGACACTTCTGCCGCCCGCGAGTGCGCCAACGCCAACCGCACCTCCTACGCCCCGTCGACGCAGAGCCTGGACGATTTAGTGGACCTGTTTGCCGACCACGGCATTGCCCTGCACATCGACGCCGGCGAGCACTACACCAACATCGCCAACTACACCGACGTCCACGGCGGCGAGACGCTCGACTACCGCGACGTGTACTTCGACGCGAACCGCCACGAGGCGTTCCAACTCATCGACACCATCAACAACCTTGGTGACCGCGCCAACATCTTCCGCCCCGGCGTCCTGGGCGATCGGATGCGTGCAGGTTCCAACGCCACGGGCCTGTCGCTGGTGGGCGATAACTCCTTCTACGTCGCCAACCCGGGCGGGCGCGCCACCGACATGCAGGTGCGCAACACCATCCTCCACGAGTTCGGCCACACCCTGGGACTGCGCCACTGGGGTGCTCAGCAGTACGTCACCGACATCGCTGAAGGTTCCCCGATGCAGGCCGGTTACCAGTCGGTGATGAACTACGACCGCCAGTTCGACTACTTCAACTACTCCGAAAAGCCGTACTTCGCCGACACCCCGGCGGGCAAGGTACTCGTCCCCGCCGACTGGGACTCCCTGGTACTCGACAACCCGCGCATCGGCGCCTACGCCGAGTCCATCGGCGCCCGCGTCACCGCACCAGTCGAAGCCGAAAAGGTCGAAGAAGACATCGAAATCGAAACCCCGGCACCCGTCGAGGTCGCAGAACCCGAAGTCCCCGCCGAGATCGAAGCAGAAGTAGCTGAGGTCGACGAGGCTGAAGAGGCTGAGGCACAACCCGGCGTCGTCCCCGCCGAGCAGCCCAAGGCCGAGCAGAAGGTGGAAGCCAAGGCCAAGGCCGAGGCCCCGAAGCAGGCTAACAACCAGGTCAACGTCGCGGCCATCATCGGCGGCGTCGTCGCGGCCCTGGCAGCCCTCGGCATCGGCGCAGCATTCCTCGCAATGCGCTAAGGCTTGAAAGCTAAGGCCAGCAGGTAGGTATAAACCAACAAGCGGGCCCTCCCGAAAAAGGGAAGGGCCCGCTTTTGTGTCTGCTACTTCCCCGCGTAGTAGCGGCCCAGGAACTCGTCACGGTAGGCCTCATAGTCGCCGGCGTCGATGGCGGCGCGGATGTTGTCCACGAGCCGGATCATGAACTCCAGGTTGTGCATGGTGCACAGCGTTCCGGCCAAATACTCCTTGGCTTTGAGCAGGTGGTGGATGTAGGCGCGGGAATAGTTCTCGGAGACGTAGCCGCCGAACTCCTCGTCCACCCCGGCGAAGTCGCGCTTGAACCGGGCGCCGGCGAGGTTCAGGCGCCCGTCCAGGGTGTACACCCCGCCGCGGCGGCCCAGGCGGGTGGGCGCGACGCAGTCGAAGGTGTCGGCGCCGGCTTCGACGGCGGTGAAGATGTCGTCGGGTTCGGATATGCCAAGCAGGTGCCGCGGCATCGAAACGGGCAGCTCATCGGTGACCCAACCGACGATGGTACCCAGGTTCTCCTTCTCCAGCGCGCCGCCGATGCCGAAGCCGCCGAAGCCACGGCGGCCCTCGTCGCGGGCCTCCTTATCCAGGTCCAGCAAGCCACGCACCGCCTGCCGGCGCAGGTCCTCGTATTGGGCGCCTTGGACCACGCCCCAGAGGGATTGGAGGGGTTTGTCGGAACGTGCCGTCGTCAAGCGGTCATGCTCCAGCAGGCACCTGCGGGCCCAGCGGCGCGTGCGCTCGACGGAATGTTCCTGGTAGGCGCGGGTGTCCACGAGGGTGGTCAGCTCGTCGAAGGCGAACATGATGTCGGCGCCCAGCTGGTGCTGGATTTGCATGGACACCTCGGGCGTGAAGCGGTGCGACGAGCCGTCGATGACGGATTTGAAGTCCACCCCGTCGTCGTCGACGCGCGCCATGCGGTCTTTGTTGGCGGCGCGGATATCACCCTCGGTCAGCCCGGCGACATCCATGGCCAGGACTTTCTTAAAACCGACGCCGAGGCTCATCACCTGGAAGCCGCCGGAGTCGGTGTAGGTGGGGCCGTGCCAGTTTTCAAAGGCGGCCACGCCCCCGGCCTCGTCCACGATGTCGGGGCCGGGCTGCAGGTACAGGTGGTACGCGTTGGACAGGATCGCCTGCGCGCCGGTCTGTCGGATCTGCTCCGGCGTGAGCGTTTTCACGGTCGCCTTCGTGGCCACGGGAATGAACGCCGGGGTCTGGATGTCGCCGTGCGGGGTGTGGATCACGCCGGTGCGGCCGTGGCGGCCCGGCGCGGGCTCGAGTTGGGTGCGGGCCTCAAACGTCACGTCGGTCATGCGTGTTCCTTTTCTAGATCGGTGCCCTCGACGTCCACTTCGGGCAAGAGGCGGTCGAGCCATGTGGGCATCCACCAGGTGGAGCGGCCCAGGATGTACATGGTGGCGGGGACGAGCGCCATGCGGATGAAGAAGGCGTCGAAAAGCACGGCGACACCGAGGGCGAAGCCGAAGATTTGGATGAACGGCAGTGGCTGGTCCAAAAAGGCAATGAACACGGCGATCATGATGATCGCGGCGGCGGTGACCACGCGTGCGCCCTGCGCGAAGCCGTCGACGGTGGATTCGTGGACGGCGCGAAGCTTATCGACGTTTCCACGTTTCAGATACGCCTCACGAATGCGAGTGACCAGGAAGACCTGGTAGTCCATGGCCAGGCCGAAGGTCACGCCGATCATGAAGATGGGCAGGAACGACAGGATGGGTCCCGGGGTATTGACCAGGCCGAACAGGCCCTCCTGGAAGACCAGGACGGTCACGCCGAACGCGGCGCCGACCGAGAGCAAAAAGCCCAAGCCTGCCACGAGCGGCACGAGGATGGAGCGGAACACCACCATCAGCAGCACGATGGCCAGGCCCACCACGATGGACAGATACAGCGGCATGGCCTCGGCGAGCTCTTCGGTGATGTCCATCTGCACCGCGGTCAGGCCGGTCAGGCCGATGTCGGTGCCGGTGGCGTCTTCCACCTGGCCGATCACGTCGCGCACGCCGTGGGCGACGGCGAGGGTGCGCTGCTCCTCGGGCCCGCCGTCCGGGGTGGCCAGGATCTGCGCGGCGGTGAGGTCATCGTTGGCGCCGATGAGCTGGGCGTGGGTGATGCCGCCGACGGCACCGACCTCGCCCACGGTGTAGATGAAGCTGGCCATCGCGGCCTTTTCGGCGTCGCCGCCGGCCTCGTCCGGGATGGCGTCCATGTACGGCTGCAGGATCTCCGAGTCCGGGTTGACGCTGTGCGCGTCCACCACCAACAGCAGCGGGGCGTTCACACCGGGGCCGAAGCCCTCCGCCATCAGGTCGGCGGACTTGCGCTGGGTGGTGTCCAGGTTGGAGGTGGTGTCAGACGGCAGCGCCATCTCCAGGTTCAGCACCGGGATACTCAGGGCGCTGAGGCCCAGCACCACCACGGCCATGACCAGGCCGGGGGCCTTCTCCACGAAGCGGACCCAGCGCCGGCCCATGGAGTTTTCGTCCAGGTCCTTGCCCGGGCGCTTGCCGGGCCCGGGGTTGCCGGCCAGGCCCGGGATCTTACCGGCGAACGCCTTCGAGCCCCACAGGCCCAACAGCGCCGGCACGAGGGTGAGCGCCACCAGCACGGAAATCGCGACGGTGGCCGCGGCCGCCAGTCCCATCCAGGTGAGGAACTCGATGCCCGCCAGCGCCAGCGCCACCAACGCCGTAAACACCGTCGTGCCGGCGAAGACCACCGAGGAGCCGGCGGTGCCCACCGCCATGCCCGCGGCCTCGGCCGGCGGCAGGTCCCGCGATTCTTGGCGGTAGCGGGAGAGGATGAACAGGGCGTAGTCGATCCCCACGGCCAAGCCGATCATCACCGCCAGCACCGGGGTGACGTTGTTCAGCTCCACCCAGTGGGTGGTCAGCAGCACCAACAGGGCGCCGATGCCTACGCCCACCACGGCGGAGATCAGCGGGATCACCGACGCGGCCAGCGAGCCGAACGTGACCACCAGCACCACAAACGCCACGCCCAGGCCCACCAGCTCGGAGGTGGTCTTCACCGCGATCGGGTCGCCGAAGCCGGCGCCACCGGCCTCCACCTGCAGCCCGGCGTCGCGGCCCAGCTGCATGGCCTCAGTCACCACGTCGCGGTCCGCCTGGTCCACGGACATCGAGGACGGGGCATCGAAGTCGAAGGTGGTGTAGGCGATACGTGCGTCGTCGGAAAGCATCCGCATGTTGTGCGCGTCGGCCTCCGCGCGCTCGGACGGCATGCCCATCTGCGACATCTGGTCGATGATGGTGCGCTGCAGCTCCTCGTTGACCTGCACCGGGTTGCCAAAGCGCTGCCCCTCCACGCCCAGGTGGTCGCGGATGTAGTCGACGGTTTTGTCCATCGCCGCCATGTGCTCCGGGGTGTCCAGCCGCTCGCCCTCCGGCGCGGCGAAGACCAGGTTCACGCTCGGCGCGGTGGCCACGTTGCCCGCGTCCGGGAAGTTCTCCGCCATGGTGTCCAGCGCGTCGATAGCCGGGGTGTCCTCGATGGCGAACTCGTCCGTGAACGGCTTCATCAGCGACAACGCGCCAGCAGCCGTCGCCCCGAGCAGCAACAGCCAGGCGACGACCACCCGCCACTTGTGCAGGTACGACCAGCGCCCGAGTTTGTACAGCAGTTTCGCCACGTAAAAGACCCGTTCCTTCCCGCCCGCGGCCCGCGCGAGCGTAACCCGGCCCATCCTAGTGGGCACCCCCGACATGCGAAAAGCCCCCGTTTCCGGGGGCTTGACACTTTGGCGGTAGCGGCGGGATTTGAACCCGCGGAGGTTTTACCCTCACTCGCTTTCGAGGCGAGTACCTTCGGCCGCTCGGACACGCTACCGCCGAACAGATTAACGGCAGCGCTGCCGGATAACCAAATTAGCGCTCAGCAGCGTCCTCAGCCTCGTCGCGCTTGTCCTCGACCTTCGCGGCGACCTCGTTGGCCTTGTCCTTGATAGCGTCGCCAGCCTCGGAGAGCTTCTCCTTGGCGGAGCCGATCAGCTGGTCAGCCTTGCCCTCGTTGGCGAGCTTCTCGTTATCGGTGACGTTGCCCAGCGCTTCCTTAGCGCCGCCCTTGAGCTGGTCTGCCTTGTCCTCAATACCCATTGTCTTACTCCTTTGTTCGTTGGAATCAGTTAGGTGCCCCACTATAGGTGCGAACGGCGCGGCGTTGGGTAACGATTCAATTACTCCTCAGACCTTCGAAGAACTCGCTCAGCATTCTGGCAGCTTCCGCCTCCAACACACCCGCGCGCACCTCCGGGGTGTGCAGGTGGCGCGGGTCGCGGATCGCGTCCAGCACACTGCCCACTGCGCCCGTCTTCGGCTCCCACGCGCCGAAGACCAGCGAGGACACCCGCGCCCCCAGGATCGCGCCGGCGCACATCGTGCACGGCTCCAGCGTCACCACCAGCTCGCAGCCGTCCAGCCGCCACGTCCCCAACGTCCGCGCGGCGTCGCGGATCGCTTCCACCTCGGCGTGGGCAGTGGGATCGCAGTTCGCTTCTCGACGGTTCACGCCCCTGCCCACCACCTCCCCGCCAGCATCAAACACGACAGCGCCCACCGGCACATCGCCGGCGGGCGTCTGTTTGGCGGTCTCGAAGGCGACGCGCATGCGCTCCTCGGCGCGGCGCAGGCTAGCCGACAACGTCGTCCAACTCGTCGCCGAAGCCGAGCTCGTCGGCGATTGACTGGGCGAGGTCGGCCGGGTCCGCGTCGTCGTCAAGCAAAATGCTCATCTGCTCCTCGGACAGGCCGAGGTCCGCGAGGATGTCGAAGTCCCCGTCCGCCCACGCGTCCACATTGTCCAGCTCGTCCGGGTCGATGTCCGGGATCTCGGCGCCCGCCTCGTCGAGGATGTCCGCGGCGAAATCGTCGTCCACCGCCATCGTCGCGTCCGAGATGAGCACGCGGGTTTGCGACGGCCCCGGACGCACGATGACCAGGTAGTCCTCCTCCACATTAAGCAGCGCGAACGCCGGCCCCTCCGCGCGCAGGTTGCGCACCGCGGTGACGGATGTGGAAAGGTCCGAAAAATCGTCGTCGAACCCGCGCACACGCCACGTGCCGCCGGTGCGCTCGACGGTGACTGCGTACCCGTCCGGGAAATCCTGGCTCATGGTGTCGAAGCGTAGTCCGCGGGCGCGGAGGTGTCACTAGACTGTGTGCGGTGACTTCCCCTCAACTGCCCCCAGTGTGCATCGTCGGCCTCGGACTCATCGGCGGATCGCTCATGCGCGACTTACAGTCGCGCGGCGAGCGCGTCTACGGGTTCACGCTGCACGGCGCGGGTGCCGCGCGCAGGGACGGCTTCGACGTGTCCGACTCCGTGGAAGAAGTGCTGCGCCGCGCCGAAGACGACGGCGCCCTGGTGGTCGTGGCGGTGCCGATGCGTGCCGTGGCCTCGGTGCTGGACCAGGTGGCCGAGTTCGCGCCGTCGTGCGGCATCACCGACGTGGTCAGCGTGAAAAAGCCGGTCTACGACCTGGTGGTCGAACGCGGGCTGGAGTCGCGCTACGTGGGCGGGCACCCCATGGCCGGCACCGAGTTTTCCGGCTGGACCGCCTCCCAGGAGGGCCTGTTCACCAGCGCCGCATGGGCCGTGACCTTCAACTACGCCCGCGAGCACCCCGGCGACCCCGCGTGGGCCGAGCTGTTCACCGTGGTCTGCCGCATGGCCGCCGTGGTGGGCGCTGAGGCGGTGCCGGTGTCCGTGGAACGCCACGACGAAGCCGTCGCCCGCGTGTCCCACCTGCCGCACGTGATCGCCGCAGCACTCGCGCTGGTCGGCGACCGGGGCGGCACCCTGGCGCAGTCCCTGTCCGCCGGCTCCTTCCGCGGTGCCACACGCGTGGCCAGCACCGACCCGGAGCTCGTGCGCAACATGTGCGAGACCAACGCGGAATCCCTGGTGCCGGTGCTCGACGAGTTCATCAACCTGCTCCAAGGCGCCCGCGACTCCCTGTCCGGCGAGCGCCCGTCGCTCGAGGACCTGACCAAGTCCGGCCACCGCGCCCACCTGCGCATGGCCGCGCGCAAAGGGGCGCGACGCGAGTCCGTCTCGCCCGTGGAGATCTCCTCCCGCCCGATCATGCGCGTCCACCCGGGCACCCCGGGCTGGGAGAAACAGCTGGTGCAGATCGAGTCCGTGGGCGGGCGCGTCGAAGTGTTCTAGTTTCGGCTGTCGTTAAAACGCCAAAGGCGGCTCCCCTGTGATAGGGAGCCGCCTTTTGTGTTCTACGCGGGCTTACTGGTTCTCGCGGCGACGGCCCAGGGCCAGGTAAGCACCGCCGATGAGCACGGACAGCACGCCGATCGCGATAATTGCGCGCATCGGGGTACCGGTATCCGCGAGATCACCGTCGCGCTCCGTGTCCTTGTCGGAGGAGGTTGCGCGGGTGGACGTGTCCGCCTCGGCCACCTTGGTGGAGTTGCCGTTGCGGGTGACCACCTTCGCGGACGGGGTCACGCTGGTGGAGCGGCCCGTGGAACGACCCGTGGTGCTGCTGGAAGTGACCTTCGTGCCGCCAAACGTGGTGTTGGTGCTCTTGGTGCTCTTCGAGCCGCCCGCACCCGCCAAGCCGCCAGCGCCAGCCAGAGCGGCCGCCGGGGCGAGGAAAGACGACGCCACCGGACGCACCTGGTCGAGGACCTTCAGCACCTGATCCGGCTTGCTCAGAGTGGAGGACGGGGTCGCGTTCGGGTCGCGCGGAAGCACGAGCTCGGCCTCAGTGTCGCCGCGGCGGATAACCACGTCAGCGTTCTTGTAGCCCTTCGGAGCTTCCTTCAGCGTGAGCTGGACGAGCTTCGCGTTGTCCTTCTTCGGGTCGATAGTGACCTTGCCGCGGCCGTTCGCATCGGTGGTGCCGAAGACGCGGCCATCCTCGCTCTTGAACTCGGCGCCCTCGACGAGCTTGTCGTCGGCGGTCTTGACCAGGACGTCCACCTCGATGAGGCCGTCGTCGCCCTGCGCAGCGGTCTTCGTGGTGGTCGAGGAAGTGGTGCCCTTCGGCGCCGCGACGGTGGTGGTCGCGGAAGCGTCCTTGCCCTCCGGGAGGACGAACTTCACGGACTTGGCGCCGCGCTGAACCTCAGCCACGGAGCCACCCCAGCCGTCGGGCGCCTGATCAATCGCCAGGTTAAAGGTGTCCTTGCCGCGGGACGCATCGTCCAGCTTCAGGGAAACCTTGCCCTTGCCGGACTCGTCGGTCGCGCCGTCGACGGTGCCGTTCGCGCTGACAAAGCTGACGCCCTCCACCGCGCGTCCATCGTCGGTGACAACCTCCACGTCGAGCTCGACGACCTCGGCGTCCCGCTGACCAACGCTCGGGGCCTTCTTGGACGGGGTCGGCTCAGCGGTGGTGGTCGGGGAAACGGTCGCGGAGTCAGCGCCGGCAGACGCATCAGCAGCCGTAGTGGTCGGCTCACCGGAGGCCGGGGTCTCGCCCGCGGCGGACTCCGGCTTCGCCTCCAGGCCGGCTACGGCCTTGTAGTTGTCCTCTTCCGTGCGGTCCGTCTCCACGTCGACGATCTTGCCGTCCTCAAGCTTGACAGCGTTGCCTTCGCCGTCAGCGAAGAAGGTGGCGTCGTCGGCGAGGTAGGCGTACTCGAACGCGGCGACGTCGGCCAGGTCGACGCCCTTGTTCACCTCCGCCGGGGCCTCAGCGACCTTCGCGTCCTTCACGTTCAGGGTGTAGCGCGTCGCCTTGCCGTCCTTGGCGGCCAGGGCGACCAGCTCGCCGTCATTGTCGGTCGGAGCCCACGCAAGCTCCGGCAGGTCGCGCACACCCTCGACGGGCTTCTTCACAAATTCGAGGTTTTCCGGTTTGCTCTTCGGACCGGTTTCGTCGTCGGCGAGGTCTTTGGCGTAGACGGTTTCGCCGTCGAAAAGCACGAGCGTGCCGTCCTGAGTAAAGGCTGCGGAGGTGATCTCCTTCGCGTCGACGCCCGGGATCTCGCCCAGGTCCTTCAGGTTGCCGGTCTGCGGGTGGATGCGCAGCAGGTGGCCCTCATCGGACACGGCGTAGAGGCGGCCGTTGGTCGGGTTGCTGGCCACGGCGCTGTAGGTGTGGTTGTCAGAGGTGAACTGCACACCCGAGGTGCCGGAGCCGGCGGCCGTCGCCGAGACGATCAGGGAGGCGAAGCCCTTGAGGATGTCGGCCCACTCCTGCGTGGTGTCCGCCTTGGTCGTGGGGGCAACATTGCTTGCCGACGCCTTCGGTGACCCCTCAGCCGACTTCACCGACGTCGTTACCGGCGCGGCGGTGGAAGAGGATGCCGGGGCGGCGGAGCTTTTGTCCTCCGTGGAGACGACCGTAGCCTTCGACGTGGTGGACTCCGAGGACGGAGACGTGGTTTCCGCCTTCGCAACGGGCACGAGCGTCAGCGTGCCCGCGACAGCAGCGGCGAGCGACAGCCCGGCGATGCGGTTGACCTTGGAGTTTGCAGCCATTATTACCTCTCGAATGTGAAAAAGCGCGCGAAAGCCCAAAAAGCACCTACGAATGTATACGTTTCATCGCGCTGTCTCAATATTTATTGCCTGTAAATACACAGCGCCCCGGTCTCGCCGATGCGTATCGACGAGACCGGGGCACGTACTAGAACTCAGCCATGGACTAGAGCCCTCAGGGCCTTAGTTAGCGGCCTCTTCCGGCTTTGCCTCCGGCTGGGCGTCAGAGTCAGCCTCATTCTTCTTGGAGCTGCCACCCTCGGAGCTGGAGCTGCTGGAGCCAGCGACATCTTCAGTGCCCTCAGCGTCTGCCTTGGAGGAGCTACCAGCGGAGCTGCTCTCCTCGCTCGGCTCGAACCAGCCAGCCTCACAGCCGGCGTAGAAGATACCGGTAAGCAAACCAGCAATAGCCAGCAGAGCGACGCCGCCCGCAGCAGCCGGGGCTGCGGGGTTGATCTGTGCCAGCTGACGGTTCACCTGGTCGATCTGCGCCTGCCACTGGCCCTGGATCTCAGTGACCCACTCCGGCTGCTGGAAGCCGATGCCAAGGTCGACGTTCGGCATAGCCTCGCGGATTGCCGCGTTGGCCTGAGCGGAAATCTGGTTCAGCTCGTCCTCGAACATCACACCGATGCCGCCCATGACGGCACCAAGCAGGCCGAGCGGGACCAACCACGCCACCGGGTTGGACACGGAGGACGCAGACGCCAGGCACTTGCCCAGGGAGCTGTCTTCCTCTTCGCCCTGAGCGCCGCCCTCGGAGATACCAGCGGTGCGCGGGGTCTCAAGCTGCAGGTTGATCACCTGCTCGGCCTTGTTGACCTCGAATTCCTTGGACTCGAGGACCGCACCCGGATCGAAGGAGTTGTTCTCCGGATCCTTCGGATCGACCAGGCGCAGGTTGCCCGGGCTGTCAATCTTCAGCGTGTACTTGCCGTACGGCGAGCCTTCGAACAGGACATTGCCGTCCTCATTGGACTCACCGGCGAAGGACGGGGTGCCGTCGGTCGGTGCCAGCGAGATCTTCAGGCCAGACAGGCCCTCGTCCGGGTCCTGCTTGCCGTTGCCGTTCTCGTCGACCCAAGCAACCACCTGGACATCGCTAGCGTCCAGCTCTGCACCCTCGGAGACCACAACGTGGGCGTTGCCCTTGATGTTGTCCTTCGGAGAGATGATCAGCACGGACGACGGATCCTCGCCGTACTCCGGCTCACCCGTGTAGCCGTCGCCGCGGCCCGGACGTGCCGGCAGCTCGCCACGAGCCTCGGCGGCATTGTGGTGCTTCGCACCCGGGTTGAGGCCCTCCGGCAACTCAGCGCTGAAGACGACGCGCTCGCCCGGCAGCAGCGTGCCGGTGAAGCCTTCCGGCTCCTTCACGTCGAGCTGGTAGCACTGGCCGTCCTCTGCCTTTTCGGACGCCTTGACCGGCTTGCAATTGTCCTCATCAACGCCGTCCTCGTAGACGATGTCGGTGAGCTTGACGTTGACCATCGGCGTGGAACCAGTGTTCTTCACCTCGTAGGTGAAGCCCAGCGGGGAGTTCGCCGAGGCCTTGACCGGCTTGTCCTTGTTGGTGGCGAAGCGGGCATTGACCTTCTTCTCCACAGCGCCACGCAGGAACTTGGTGTAGGCGGAATCCGGCAGGGAGCTGACCTTCTCGCCCTTGGAGGTGACACCACTTGCGGTTGCGACGTTGTTGAAGTCGAACGCGTCTTCCGGCGCCTTCATCTTGGCGTTGAAGACCTTCGAGTCGCCCGGAGCCAGCTCAGACTCAGCGGTCCAGCCTTCCGGCATGGTCAGCTCGATGTTGCGCTTATCCAGCTCCGGGTCGTCGAACGTGATGTTCTTGATCGGCTCGTCGCCATCGTTGGTGACGATCAGGGCGTAGAGGAGGTCCTCGCCGTCCTTGACGGTCATGACATCGTCGACAAGCTCGCCGTCCTTGTTCTTGACCTTGCCGTTGTTGTCGGCGTCACGGCCCCAAACTCGCTTCTCAAGCTTCAGGGACTGGTTCTTGGTCAGGTGGATCTCCGGCAGCTCGACGTCCTCGCCAGCGCGGACCGGCACCTTGATCGGGTCCACGTCATTGCCGCGGCCCGGGGTGAGGATTTCCACGTCGTGGACGCCCGGAATGACGTCGTCGATCTCGAAGGAGCCGTCGTCCTCGACCGGGATAACGCGGGAGTTGCCGCGCGGGTCGGTGACCACAACGACGGTGCCCGGCACAGCATTGCCGTTGCCGTCGTCGACGCGGCCGACGATGGACTGGGTCTTCGGTGCCTCAACCTTGATCTCGACGGGGGTGGACTCGCCAGACTTGACGGTTACGGTGCGGTTGATCTTGTCGCCCTTGACATCCACATCCGGCCAGCCCTCGGGCAGGGTGACCTCGAGGTCGAAGTCAGCCTTGCCGTCCGGGAAGTACTTGAAGTCGATCGGCGGGGTGACAAAGTAGCCGTCTGCGTCGACCTTGATCGGGACCTCGTAGTCGAACGTCTCACCAGTCTCCGGGTCGGTGACGCCCTTCTTCACCAGCTTGATGTCGGAGCCAGTGATAGGACGGTTGGACTCATCGACCAACCAGCCGTGGACAGAGCCCGGCTTCGCAGCCGGCTTGTTCTTGTCCAGCTCGATCTCCGGCTTGTCCACCTTGATCGGCGGCAGCTTGGAGGTCTCGCCCTTCTTTACCGGCACAACCTGCGGCTTCGGATCGTTGAAGCCGTCCGGCGCGTCGACGATTACCACGTAATCGCCGTCCTCCGGCAGCTCCGGCACCTCGAAGTTACCGTTCTCGTCGACCTCGATCGGGTCGACGACCTGGTTGCCGTCCTGGTCCTTGACGATCACGGTCGGCAGCTGCGGCTTGCCGTCCTTGTCCTTCGTCGGCGGAAGCGGGTTGCCCTCCGGGTCGGTGACAGTGCCGATGATGCTCGGGTTCTTCGGCTCCGGCTCGGAGTCCGTGGTTGGAGCAGGTTCGGTGGTCGACGTCGGAGCCGAGGTGGTCGGCTTCGTCGTAGTCGTCTTCGTCGTGGTCGGCTTCGCAGTCGACGTCGGAGCCGAGGTGGTCGGCTTCGTCGTAGTCGTCTTAGTCGTCGTCGGTGCGGGCTTCGCAGTCGACGTCGGAGCCGAGGTCGCCGGCTTCGTCGTAGTCGTCTTAGTCGTCGTCGGTGCGGGCTTCGCAGTCGACGTCGGAGCCGAGGTAGTCGGCTTCGGCGCAGACGTCGACGGCTTGGAGGTGGCCGGCTTCGGCGTAGGAGTCGGCGACGGCTTAGGAGTCGGATCGAGATTCTCCAGCTTGGTGTCACGGTCCTTTTCCACCGTCACCTGCTGCTCGTCAGGCGCAGTGTACTTATCTTCATCCTTCGGAGTGACAACAACCGTGTAGTCACCCGTCGGAACCTCATCCAAATTCAGGTTGCCGTCACCATCAACAGGCACCTCACGACGCTCACCAGTGGTGGAGTCAACCAACTCAACCTTGTCAACAATCTTCGGATCAACCGTGCCAGACACCGAACCCGTATCACGCGTCGGATCGAGATTCTCCAGCTTGGTGTCACGGTCCTTTTCCACCGTCACCTGCTGCTCAGCAGGCGCGGTGTAACCATCCTTCGGAGTGACAACAACCGTGTAGTCACCCGTCGGAACCTCATCCAAATTCAGGTTGCCGTCACCATCAACAGGCACCTCACGACGCTCACCAGTGGTGGAGTCAACCAACTCAAC
>NZ_JAKRMZ010000033.1:0-26575 GCF_022345915.1 Corynebacterium sp. ACRQP
CTACACCCCTGTGGTGCAACCACCCGAAAGCATCACCCGCCACCGCAAACCCCGCTACCGGATACCCACTAAACCGCTACCCGAAAGTCACCACACCGCTACCAACTAGCCGGTCGCAACAGCATAGTCTTGCGGACTGATTTCACTATGCGACGGCATAGTCTCGGCACGGTCATTCACTATGCAGCTGCATAGTCTGGTGGGCTGATTCCACTATGCAGCTGCATAGTTTTTGGCGATGCCTGGTCCGCCTCGGGGGAGGTTGGTTCGGCCTCGTTGGCTATGCAGCGGCATAGTCTTGCGGACTGATTTCACTATGCAGCTGCATAGTCCCGACACCGCCATCACTATGCAGCGGCATAGTGGAACGAAGGGCGGATCGGATCAATTCGCGTGCTGGATTCCGGGTTACCGCTTTTGCCAGATGCGAAGCAGCTGGTTTTCGGTGTAGGCGTAGTCGGGGTCGACCGCCTCGATCGCGCGGGTGAGGCGCTCCTCCCACCGCTGCATGATTTCCGTACCCGGAGGGCCGATCGGGCCGTCCGGATTCTCCACGGCGGCGTCGAGCACGATGCCGGCAATTTCGATGTCGGGCCGCGTCCAATTGCGCCCGTCGCTGAGCTCGAGAAAAGCGCGACAAGCTGCGAGCGCCTTGTTTGGATCTTCCAGTGGTGCTTCGTGGAACAGCACCGCGGTGGCCCAGTGGTGCATGGCGAGAAGCTTGTCGCTTTCCGACGGCGCTTCCGCCCCTTCAACGAACCGGTACAGACCGAGCGGAGAATACTGCGCTGCGTCGTAGGCCTTGAGCATCATCACTGCCCAGAGAGCGACGGGGGAGTCGGCGAGCGCGTCTAAGACTTCCTCGCCGGAGATGCTGCGGGAGGTGCTGTGATTGCGCGCGAGTGGCGCGATGACGGCAACGTGCGTTTCTGTGTCGTTAGACTCGGACAGGATCGCCTTGGCTTCCTCCCATGTCAGATCGGGTATTGGTGTGGGTTCGGTGTCGGCGAGGTACTGGTCCAGGGTGATGGGGTCTGAAATCTGTGGCGTCATGGGTCGAGCTCCTATTTCTTCTTGGGTTGGTAGTAGTGAGGGTCTTGGTCGACTGTGCGGGTTTGGATTCCGCGGGTGTCGAAGTTGACTTTGAGCCAGCTAACAAACTCGGAGGTGTAGTACTGGTCCATCCACAGGTCGGGGTTGTCGGGTGAGGTTCGGATTCTGAACACTGGTGCCTGCGGCGTGTCTTCGTGGAGGTTGAAGGCGCGGAAGCCGATGTAGTCGCCGTACTGGCTAGTGAACGTGCATTCGGCAATTCGAGCACCCTGCTGGTTGAGCGTACGTCGGATCGCGGTGGCTGCATCGGTCGGAGCGATAAGCATGCCGATGGATTCGTTGAGGCCGTAACGCGGGTAAGGGGAGCCGTCCGAGTCGAAGCAGCTTTCGAACACATCGAAATGCTGGCCGTCGATTGTGCCGAAATGCTGGGCTTCTTCCACGTCCAAAACAGAGATCGATGGGTCGAATGCAAAGACCGCCGTGCCGATCTTTTGCTCGATTTTGTGGCAAAGCACCGTTCTCTCCTTGGTTTTGCTTACCTGCCTGGGCTAAACCGCGGATGGGCGGCCGGGGTAGGCGCCTTCGGCAACGCCAAGTTCGTAAAGCTTGCCCAAAATGTCGTCACCGGCGAGGCATGCCTGCAGTTCGTCGGCGTAGATGGGGTAGACGCCGAAGAAGTGGACGGCTTCGTCGCCCACAGGCGTGCGCAGAAAATCTCCGTCGGCGTCAACCGTGAATGCGCTGCCGATGATGAAGCCGGAGAATTCGCTGCCCGGATAGGTCTCGCTCGGGTCGAGCCCTGCCTGGCCCGAGGTTCCGTAGGACAGCCACGTATCCATGTCTTTGGGTAGGCGAGCGGTGGACTTGAGCAGGGTTACGGGCCAGCTGATCGCGTCGCCTTCGGGGCCGTTTTGCGAGCCTATCTTCGCAAGTGGCCAATCGTCCGGAAGCGTCATCACCAGCTCTGTGCGGTTGAATTCTTCCTTCCCGGGTGGCATCTGCATCCGGTAGTCGTTCATCCCCGAGGTGCACAGCGTCCAGAATTGACGCTGCTCGGTGGGGGCCCAGCAATAGACGTCGATGTGCAGCTCGTCTGAGATGAGCTCGTGAAAAACTGAATAGTCCTCGCCCAACAGCGGGGCAAGGCGGTAGTGCACAATGTCTTTCGGAATCTGCGGGTTGGTCATGTGACCTAAAGTACACAAATCACGATCGCGTGACTGATGACAGGTTGTCAGTTTCCTGTGATGTGTTTAATCTCCCGGGTGAACCCACCCCACCACCAGTCGCGCCACTCGGTGAAAGAGGGATGCGCCGGGGGAGTGATCACATCCGAACCGACGTGCAGTTCGCTGACCGGGCTGATGCCGTGCAGGGAGTTGAGGAACCACAACGGGCGCTCGGCGGCGGCACCGGGGTACAGCTGGCGCCGCTCGACATGCATACGCAGCTGAGCCGCCCGCGAAACAACCTGCTGCAACGTCACGCTCGGCAGCCACACGCCGTCGGGGAGGCACAGAGTGTCGCCGCCCCACATCACCAGCGCGCCGGTGGTGGTCTCCAGCATGGCGCCATGCCTATCGACGATCACCGTGTCGTCCGTCCCCGCCACCTGGTACCGCGAACGGTACGCGCGGAACGCTGCGAAGTCGGGGCCCTTCACCTCGGGCTGGGTTCGCGGGTCGGGGGCCTGCGCATATGTCAGTGATGTGGTGGGGCGCGGGGGAGGGGCGGAGCGGACGTCGAGAAGCAAAAGCCCCTGCGACAGGGCGATGCGGGGAAACAGTTCGCCCTCGGACAGCAGTGGCATGAGCTTCTCGACGAACCCGTCCGGCAGCGGACCCGCAGCACGCGAAAACCGCTGAAGGTGCAGGTCGAGGCCATTGGTGCGGCCGGAGGAGTGGCGCCAGGAGTCGGCGACGTCGAGGGGCCCGTCGGGAACATCGCGCGGGATGAACGAGCCGTGCCAGGCGTACCTACGCATCCCACGCCCCCAGCACGGACTGGGCCTTAAGGTTGCGCTCGTCGAGCTCGGCCTCTGCGTCGGAGGCCAGCACGATCGCCCCGCCGGCGCCCACGGTCACGGTGTCACCTGCGCGCACGGCGGTGCGGATCACCACGGACAGGTCGGCCTGGCCGTCGAAGCCGAAGTAGCCCAGCGCGCCGGAGTAGACGCCGCGTGGGGAGGTCTCAAGCCGGTCGATGATTTCGCAGGTGCGCAGCTTCGGCGCGCCGGTCATAGAGCCGGGCGGGAACGTCGCGCGCACGGCGTCGACGGCGGTGTGGCCCTCGCGCAGCCGGCCGGTGATGGTGGAGACCAGCTGGTGGACGGTGGCAAACGATTCCACCTGCATCAACCCAGGCACGCGCACGGTGCCGGGCTCGCAGACGCGCGAGAGGTCGTTGCGGAGCAGGTCCACGATCATGAGGTTTTCGGCGCGGGTTTTCGCATCGTTCAGCAGCGCCAGGTCCTCGTCGGCGGCGATGGTGCCCTTGATCGGCTTCGCCTCCACGTCGCGCCCGCGCACGGTGAGGAAGCGCTCAGGCGAGGCGCTGGCGACCTCGACGCCGTCGAAAAGCAGGTGCGCCGCGTACGGCGCCGGGTTGTGTTCGCGCAGTGCAGCGTAGATATCGCCCGTCGCGCGCGTGGTGTAGGTGTCGGTCAGGCACACCTCGTAACTCTCGCCCGCGCGAAGCAACTCCTGCGCCTCCTCGATGCTGGCGAGGTAGTCCGGGTTGCTCCAGGAGCCTTCGCCTATCGACGCACCTCCGGCGGTGCCCGCCCCCGCAAGCGCCTGTGCAAGCCGGTCGAGCAAACCGTCGGCGCCGTCGCCGGCCAGGGCGCACAGGTGCGCGGTTTCGGCATCGTGGTCGTAGACGATGAACGACTGCGGGCGCACAAAGTACGCGTCCGGGAAGGGCGAGCGGTGGCGCAGCGTGATCGGCATAGTCAGCTCGGCGCACTCGTAGCCCAGGTACCCGATCCACCCGCCGGTAAACGGTAGGTCGGGCGCGTCGATGACCGGGGTGGATAGCTCGGTGTCGAGGGTGTCGAGCACGTTGCCGTCGCCAAGCGAAAAGCGAATGGAGCGCGAGAGCGCACCTGCGGTGTCGCCGAGGATGGAGAAACGCCCGCGTGTGTCGGCGGAGTCGAGGAAGAACGCGTCGTTGCCGTCTCGCGAGATCGCGTTGAACACGCGCTGGCAGTCGAGCGCGCCGGGCACCTCGCGGTGGATGATGCGCCAGCCGCCGAGGAAGTTGCGCATGAGCGCCGCGCCGTGCTGGGTGAGGACGGATTCCGGGTGGAATTGCACGCCCCAGTGATTCAGTCCGTCGACCTTGAGCGCTTGGATGACGCCGTCCTTGCTGCGGGCGTGCACGGTGATGCCGGGTACCTCTTCGACGTGCAAGGAGTGGTAGCGCACCACCTCGAAGCCCTGCGGGATGCCAGCGAAGATGCCCTCGCCGGAATGGGTGACGGTGGAGACGAACCCGTGGCGCGGCTCGGGCGCGCGGGTGACGCTGGCACCGGCAAGCATGGCCAGGCCCTGGTGGCCGAGGCACACGCCGAGCAGCGGGACGCCGGCGTCCGCGGCTGCCTCGATGACGCGCCGGGACGCGCCGAAGTCCTCCTCGCGCTCAGGTGTGCCGGGGCCGGGGGAGATGACCACGTGGCTGAACTCGCCGGCGCGCACCCGCTGCGGAAGGTCGCCGGCCTCGCCCGCGGGGACCACGAGGGGCTCGCGGCCGGCGGCCTCGGCGATGAGGTGGGCGAGGTTGAATGTATATGAGTCGTAATTGTCGACGAGCAGAATCATTGTGCCGAGATCGTATAGCGTTTAACTGCATGGACGCCACAATCCGGCCAGCTCGCGCCGAAGACGCCGCCACTGTCGCCGCCGTGCACAACCGCTCCCGCGCACAAGCGTTCCGCGGACGCATCGCCGACGAGGTGCTGGACAACTTCGAACCCCTGGAGCTCAAGTGGGCCGAGTACTTCGACGCCCCCGACGGCCGCGTCTTCCTTGCGGAGGTGGACGGCGAGGCTGTGGGCATGGCCTACGGCGTGCCCGGCGAGCGCACTGAGCTGTGCAACCTCTACCTGCTCGAGGAGGCGGCCGGAAACGGCATATCCGAGCAACTCCTGGACGCGGTCGTGCGCCCAGGCGAGCCCGCGTTCTTGTGGGTGGCGGACTTCAACGAGCGCGCCCAGGCCTTCTACACCAAGCAGGGCTTCGCCTTCGACGGCGAGGAAACGTACCACGCGGGCGACGGCGTCACCTTGAAGCGCATGGTGCGCGGCTAGCTAGTTGATCGGGGTGGGCTCGATCTTCCACACGTCCTCGGCGTAGTCGCGGATCGTGCGGTCGGAGGAGAAGCGGCCGGACTCGCAGATGTTGATCCAGCACTTGCGGGCCCACTCGTCCGGGTCGGCGTAGTAGTCGGCGGCCATGCGGTCGCGGGCCTCGCGGTAGGCGGCGAAATCGCCGAGCACGTAGTAGACGTCCTGCTCGCCGTAGCCGTTGTCTTCCAGCAGCGAGGCGCGGATGTCGTGGAAGGCGCCGGTGCCGCGGTCGTCCAGGGTGCCGTCGACGAGCGCGTCGAGGGCGCGCATGAGCCCCGGGGTCTGCTCGGCCACCTGGCGCGGGTTGTAGTGCGCCTTCAGCTCCGGAAGCTCCTCCTCGCGGGCGCCGAAGATGTAGGCTTTGTCCTCTCCGACGGCGTCGACGATCTCCACGTTCGCGCCGTCCATGGTGCCCAGGGTGAGCGCGCCGTTCATCATGAACTTCATGTTCGAGGTGCCCGAGGCCTCCTTGCCGGCGGTGGAGATCTGCTCGGAAACATCGGTGGCCGGGATGATGTGCTCGGCGGGGGAGACGTTGTAGTTCTCCACGAACACCACGTGGATGTACTTCGAGGCCTCCGGGTCGTTGTTCACCAGCTCAGCGATGGTGTTGATGAGTTTGATGATGCCCTTGGCGGTGACGTAGCCGGGGGCCGCCTTCGCGCCGAAGATGAAGGTGCGCTTCGGCACGTCGCGCTCGCCGTCGACCGTGATGCGGAAGTACAGATCCAGGATGTACAGCGCGTTCATCAGCTGGCGCTTGTACTCGTGGAGGCGCTTGATCTGGGTGTCGTAGACGGAGCCTGGGTCGATCTCCACGCCCTGGCGCTCGCGGATCCACTCGGCGAAGTCACGCTTGTTCGCCGCCTTGATGTCGCGGAGTTCGTTGAGCACCTTTGGGTCGTCGATAAGCGGGCGGAGTTCCTTGAGCTTGTCCAGGTCGGTGACCCATGCGTCGGAGCCGGAGAGGCGGTCCAAAAGCTCGGACAGGCGCGGGTTGCACATGCGCAGCCAGCGGCGGGGCGTCACACCGTTGGTTTTGTTGTTGAAGCGCTCCGGGTACAGGCCGTGCCAGAAGCCGAGGGTGTCGCGTTTGATGATCTCGGTGTGCAGCGCCGCCACACCGTTGACGGAGTAGGAGGCGTAGCAGGCGATCCACGCCATGTGTACGCGCCCGTCGTGCACCGGGGAGTAGTGGTGGGCCGTCTCCGCGTCCACGCCGCGGGCCTCCATGTCCAGGCGGTAGCGGCGGTCGATCTCCTCCACGATCTCCCAGATGCGCCAGAACAGCTGCTTGAAGATGGACTCCTCCCACGTCTCCAGCGCCTCCTGCAGCACCGTGTGGTTGGTGTAGGCGAACGTGTGGGTGGTCACCTCCCAGGCGTCGTCCCAGCCCAGGCCGTGCTCGTCCATGAGCAGGCGCATCAGCTCGGGGATGCCCAGCACCGGGTGGGTGTCGTTGAGCTGGATGGAGTTGTACTTGTGGAAGTCGCGCAGGTCGTCGCCGTGGGCGGCGCGGTAGTCGTCGATAAGCTCTTGCAGCGATGCGGAGCAGAAGAAGTACTGCTGGCGCACGCGCAGAAGCTTGCCAGCGTAGGTGGAGTCGTTGGGGTAGAGCACGCGGGTGATGTCGTGGACGGCCTCGCGCTCGAGGATCGCGTCGGCGAAGCGCTGGGAGTTGAACGCGTCGTAGTCGAACTCGGCGATCGGGGAGGCGTCCCACAGGCGCAGCGTGCCCACGTTGTCGGTGCCGTAGCCGGTGATCGGCATGTCGTAGGGGATGGCGCGCACGTGCATGTCGTCGAACTTCACAATGCGCTGCTCGGAGCCGCGGCGGATGATGAAGGGGTAGAACGATTCCTTCCACGCGTCCGGGTGCTCGCGCTGAAAGCCGTCCTCGAACTCCTGGCGGAACAGCCCGTAGCGGTACAGCAGGCCGTAGCCGGTCAGCGGGAAGTCCTGCTCGGCGGCGGAATCGAGGAAGCAGGCGGCCAGGCGCCCCAGGCCGCCGTTGCCGAGGGCGGCGTCGTGCTCGGCCTCCAGCACGTCCGAAAGCTCGAAGCCGTTCTCCTCGGCGATAGCCTTCGCCTTATCGACGAGCCCAAGGTTGGTCAGGTTGTTCAGCAACGCCCGACCTTCCAGGAATTCCGCCGAGAAGTACGAGGCACGGCGGGTGTTCTTGTAGGCGTTGCGGGTTGCCGCCCAGTTGTCGGCGATCTGCTCGACAGTGGCGGCCGAAAGGCCCGTCCAGAACTTCTTCACCGTGGAGTCCTGCGGCGCGCGGCCGGAGAAGCTGCGGACGTGGCCCTCGACGGTCTGCTCGAATGGTGGTGGCGTGGTGGCAGTCATGTGCCCCGAGCGTACCGGCGTGGTCGCAGACGTGCAGGTGAGCTACTTAGCCAAGTAGGTCAGCGCCGCGGTCAGTCCTGCGCGGGTGGAGGCGTCGATGGTGGGCTCGTACTCCGGCAGGAAGGTGGACATGTGGTTGACCGGAACGTCCTCGCCGACGCGGTCTTCCTCCACGGCCTTGTCCCACACGTCGTGGGGCGTGCAGCCGACAAGCCAGAAGAAGTACGGCGCGCCGTAGGCCTGGCCGATGACGGGGAAGTCCTCGGAGACGGTCTTCGGGTCGGCGGTGACGGAGGCGTCGCTGAAGACGCCGTCGAACTGCTCGCGCACGCGAGCGAAGACTTCCTCGTCGTTGTCCAAAAGCTCGCCGTGGGCGAAAAAGGAGATCATGGCCTGGTCCAGCGAGCCGGAGGCCAGCACCTCGGCGTGGACCACGCGCTTGATGGCGGAGTACACCTTCGCCTTGACCCGGTCGGAGTAGAAGCGGCAGTTGAGCACCAGCTCGGCCTCGCCCGGGATGATGTTGTTGGTGGTGCCTGCGTGCATGCTGGCCACGGTGACCACGGCGAAGTCCGCCGGGTCCACTTCGCGGCCAACGACCGCTTGCAGGCGGGCGATGATCATCGCCGCGGTGTAGGTGGGGTCGATGGCGTTGTGCGGCATGGAGCCGTGGGCGGCGCGGCCCGGGATCTTGATGCGGATGGAGTCGCAGGCCGCGAACTGCGGGCCCGGCTTGGACATCACCTCGCCCGCGCGGCCCGGCATGACGTGCTGGCCGAAGACCACGTCCGGCGCCGGCACCTTCTCGGTCAGGCCGCCGTCGGCCATGTCCTGGGCGCCGGCGCCGATCTCCTCGCCGGGCTGGAACAGGGCGATAAACGTGCCGGACCAGTGCTCGCGGGTGTTGTCCATAAAGTCGCACATGCTCAAAAGCGCGGTGGTGTGGATGTCGTGGCCGCAGGCGTGCATGGTGCCCACGGTCTGCCCGTCGGCGGTCTTCGCCACCTTGTGGGAGGCGTACGGCGCGCCGGTCTGCTCCGTCACGGGCAGGCCGTCGAAATCCGCGCGGTGCATTACCGTCGGGCCCTCGCCGTTTTCGAAGACGGCGCAGATGCCGAACTTGCCGATCGGGGCGATGACTTCGCAGTCGAAGCGTGACAGCTCCATCATCAGGCGGCTGTAGGTCTCCTCCTCCTGCAAGGACAGTTCCGGGTTGGCGTGCAGCAGCTCGTAGAGGCGGCGCTGCCACACCTCGTCCACGGAGTAGGAGCGCAAAATCTCGGAAATATTACTCAAAATTCATCTCTCCAAATTTGGGTTATAACGCAATAGGTTGGGTGCCGGGGTACATTCCTCGGCGATGCGTAACGACGCAGACACGTGGCCGTCGCTACGCAATGTGCGAAGTGCCGCGGTGGCGCGGTCGCGCATGTCAAACGGCGAGAGCGTGTTCACGTAAATCTGCGTGCCGCCCTCGAAGCCGGCGAGGGTGGAGATGCGCCATTTCAGGTTGATGCGCCACGGCATGGGCACGTCCAGGTCCACAGGGCGGTAATGCCACTCCTCGTTGGTGGCCACCTGCCCGCCGGTGGCGGCGTGCGCCGCGTGCAGCAGGTCGGACACCGCGCGGACCTCCTCGTCCGTGTGCTCCCACGGCTCGCTGGCGCGCGACTTCGAGTACACCGTCATGGTGGGGTAGCGGTGGCCCACGCCGGCGGTGAGGATGGCGTGGTCGTTCTCCGCGATCACCAGGTTTTGGTAGAACGCGTGGTTGACGCCCCAGTCGTTGTACAGGTTCAGATTCTGGCGCAGCTTCGCCGTTTCAGTTTCGGCGTTGACGCCGCGCTCGTCGATGGCCACCAGCTGCTTGTGCAGGTGCTCGAACGACGCGCCGGCGGGCGAGAGCCAGTTTTGGAACACCACCACGTAGCGGGCGTAGGTGTGCTGCTCCACCAAGTCGCGCAGCGAATCAACGGTGAACGCGATGAAGCGGTAGTGCTCCTCCGGGGTCAGCGACCCGGAGCCGGCGAGCTGGTTGGTGCGCGTAGCACCGTCCTGGTAGTGGCGCCGGCCGATGATCACGTCGTGCCCGCCGCCGAAGTACGCCGGGGCAAGCTCGAGCAGCTCTTCGTCGGGCCTGTCCGGGTCCTGGCCCGCCGCAGCCAGGCGCGTGCGCACGGTTGCCAGCACATGCTCGCGCCCGGCGGGATCCGCCAGGTAGCGCTCCATGTGGCTGCGGCGCGCCACGGGCATTTCGTAGCCGTAGTTTTTCTGCCAATAGTCGTAGGAGACGATCTCGAACAGGTTGGGCACCCGCCGAAACTCCGCGACTGTGTTGTCTAACTCGTCGGGCATGGCGTCGCGCAGGATGGCAAACCCCTCGCCGTCGGCGACCAGCCGCGACTTCTCCGGCGGGGTGCGCAGTTTGCGCGCTTCGCAGAAATTGCAGGTGTCCGTGTGCGCGCCGGGTCCCAAAAGCTCAGGCGGGGCGCCTGTGGCGGTAAGGGGCCTGTTGCCGCGACCTGGAACTGTCCACACCTCCGTGCCGGAGAACGGATTGACCTGCTTTAAGGTCCCGTCCGCCATGGTCCGCAGCGCAACGTGGTACGAGTGCGCTGGATTCACGGTGGGGTTAGACATGCACGCAACCATACCGGTTAGCCTTGAGCGCATGTCTGTGATCCAATTCGACGTCCTCGTCCCACCCACCGTCGCCGGCGAGGTCAAAGAGGTCTTCCAGCGCGCACTCGACATCCTCGTGCACCGCGAGAAGCTCACCGCGGGCACGGTGGAAATGGAGCAGGTGCTAATCGACGACTCCGTGCGCGCGCAGCTGGCCGAAACCTACGAGCGGGACCGGGGCGAAGACCCCGCGGAAGCAGAAGTGTTCCGCTACAGCATCACGCCCGAAGGCGCGGACAGCCTCAACGGCCTCGCCATGGGCCTGTCGCGCATCCTCACCCCGAAGGTGGACCTGCCGCGCGACCCGGTGATGCTCGAGGATCAGGACCGCTTCGAGTCGCCCTCGATCTACCCCTGGACCGTAGAGGTGTTGAGGTAGACCACGGCGATCTCTGCGCCGGCCTGGGTGAGCTGCTCGCGCACGTTGTCGGTCTCCGGGAGAGTGACCGCGATGGTGCCCGCGTCCGGCTGCTCGTCGAAACGGCCAGCGGCCACGGCAAACATAGAGTCGGCCTCGCGGGCCAGCTCGCCGACCACGGAGGCGACCTTGCCGGTGCCGGTTTGCCCGTCGAAGCGGCCCTCGCCGGTGATCACGAGAGCTGCGCCTGCGACCTGCTCCGCGAGCCCGTTGGAGTCCGCCACCACGCGCGCGCCGGGCAGGATATGCACGTGGGATGAGTCCCCGTGGAGCATGGTGGACAGCCAGGTGATGCCGACGCCCACGCCTCCCGCAGCGCCTAAGCCTGGGGTTGCCGGGTCCACGTCCGCGACCTCGCACAGACGTGCCAGGCCCCGGTCGAGCACCTCGATGTCGTCTCCTGTTGCGCCCTTCTGCGGGCCGAACACGTGCGCCGCGCCCTGCGGACCGGTGGCGGGTGCGGTGGTGTCCGTGAGCAGGACCCACTCCACGGCGCCGGCGGGGACGTTGACCTTCGCGGTGTCGAAGTGAGCCAGCTGCTCCAACGCGCCGCCGCCGGGCTTGAGCTGGTAGCCGGCCTGATCCAGGGGATTGACGCCAAGGGCGACGAGGATGCCGGTGCCGCCGTCGATCGTTGCGGTGCCCCCGAGGCCCAGCACGATGCGCTCGGCGCCGCGGGTCTGCGCGTCCGCGATGAGCACGCCGGTGCCGTACGTGTCGCCGGTCAGCGGCACCGGCTCATCCACCGCGGGCAGGCCCGAGGCGGCGGCGACGTCGATGTAGGCAGTCTTGCTCGGGGCGTGGAAGGTGTACTCCGCCTCGGTGAGGCGGCCGGCTGCGGTAGTCGTCGGCAAGCAAATGCGCTCGCCCTCGAACAACGACGAGGTGCCTTCGCCGCCATCGGCCATGGGGGTGAGCACGATCTGCGCGTCGCGGATGACGGAGCGCACGCCTTCGGCGAGCCATTCGGCGGCCTCGGCGGCGGTTGCGGTGGATTTGAAGGAGTCCGGCGCGACAACGATTTTGGGCGACGGAACTGCGTCGAGGGGAGAAACCATGGGGAAAGTTTAGCTGGCGGCAACGCGCAGCCGAATGGTGTTGTAAAGTTTGTCCGGTACACAATTCTGCATAGCTATAGATATCGGAGGCCACGCCCAATGAGCGCGATTGACCAAGAAGTTGCCGGCTACTACCAGAAACTGCTGGAGCGCAACGCGGGCGAGCCGGAGTTCCACCAGGCGGTTGCCGAAGTGCTGGATTCGCTGAAGATCGTGCTGGGCAAGGACCCGCACTACGCGGACTACGGCCTGATCGAGCGCCTCTGCGAGCCGGAGCGCCAGATCATCTTCCGCGTGCCCTGGCTGGACGACGACAACAATGTGCGCGTCAACCGCGGCTTCCGTGTCCAGTTCAACTCCGCGCTCGGCCCGTACAAGGGCGGGCTGCGCTTCCACCCGAGCGTGAACCTGGGCATCATCAAATTCCTCGGCTTCGAGCAGATCTTCAAAAACTCCCTGACCGGCCTGCCCATCGGCGGCGGCAAGGGCGGCTCCGACTTTGACCCGAAGGGCCGCTCCGACGGGGAGATCATGCGCTTTTGCCAGTCCTTCATGACGGAACTGTGGCGCCACATCGGCGAGTACCGTGACGTGCCCGCCGGCGACATCGGCGTGGGCGCCCGCGAGATCGGCTACCTGTTCGGCCAGTACCGCCGCCTGGTGGACCAGCACGAGTCCGGCGTGCTCACCGGCAAGGGGCTGACCTGGGGCGGCTCCCTGGTGCGCAAGGAGGCCACCGGTTACGGCAGCGTCTACTTCACCAACGAGATGATGAAGGCGAACGGTGACTCCATCGACGGCGCGAAGGTGATCGTCTCCGGCTCCGGCAATGTGGCGATCTACGCGATGAAGAAGGCGCAGGAGCTCGGCGCAACTGTGGTTGGCTTCTCCGATTCCTCCGGCTGGGTGGAAACCCCGAACGGCGTGGACATCGAGCTCGTCCAGGAGATCAAGGAGAAGCGCCGCGGGCGCGTGTCCGAGTACGTGGAGGAGGCCACGGGCGCGACCTTCCACAGCGACGGCTCCATCTGGGACCTGAAGGCGGACGTGGCGCTGCCGTGTGCGACGCAGAACGAGCTCAACGGCGACCATGCGCGTACCCTCGTTGACAACGGCGTGCGTTACGTCGCGGAGGGCGCGAACATGCCGTCCACCGCCGAAGCGGTGGAGGTATTCCGCGAGCGCGGCGTCTGCTTCGGCCCGGGCAAGGCCGCCAACGCCGGCGGCGTGGCCACCTCCGCGCTGGAGATGCAGCAGAACGCCTCGCGCGACTCCTGGTCCTTTGACTACACGGACGACCGCCTGCACCAGATCATGTCCAACATCTTCACGGTGGCCAAGGACACTGCCGAGGAATACGACCACGCAGGCGACTACGTCATTGGCGCAAATATCGCCGGTTTTAAAAAGGTTGCCGACGCGATGCTCGCCCAGGGCGTGATTTAACGTTTCAGCGGGTACGCTTAGGCACCATGTACCGCGTTTTTGAAGCCCTGGATGAGCTAGTTCAGACCCTGGAGCAGGCCTACGGCGTGCCCATGACCTCCAATTGCATGGTTCCCCGCAACGAGATGCTTGGGCTTCTCGACGACCTCCGGAACGCCCTGCCCGTCGACTTGGACGACGCGCAGGACGTGCTGGACAAGCAGGACGAGATCCTGCGCGGGGCGCAGGACCGCGCCGACATGCTCGTCGGCGACGCGGAGGAGGATGCCCGCCGCATCGTCTCCGACGCGCACTCCGAGTCCGAGTCGATGCTCTCCGACGCGCAGGCGCGTGCGACCAACCTGGTCACCGACGCGGAGGAAGAGTCCAACATGATGGTCACCCAGGCGCAGAACGTGGCCGAGATGACCGTGAACAACGCGCAGCGCGAGGCCGACAACATCGTCGAATCCGGCAACGCGGAGTACCAGCGCACCGTGGATAAGGGCCTGGCGGAGCAGGAGCGCCTCATCTCCGAGTCCGAGGTCATGCGCCGCGCCGACGAGGAGGCGCACCGCCTGGTGGATGAAGCGACCGCAGAGTCCAACCGCCTGCGCTCGGAGTGCGACGACTATGTCGATTCCAAGCTCGCCGAGTTTGAGGAGGGGCTGCGAAACGTGCTGCAGACCGTCTCCTCCGACCGCTCCGCGCTGCGCCGCGGTGCGGGTGCCGCTGGTGCTGCGGTTCGCGGCCGACGCGACGACTACTAACGGGTAGTCTGTTGCCGTTATGTCTACCAATCCTTTCGTATTCGATGTCAGCGACGTGCTCGGCGGCGACGGCACCCCAGAGACGGCGACACAGACAGGCCCGTCCCCGTCGCGCATCGGCCCCGAGATGATCGCCATCCCGGCAGGGCGCGAGGTTGAAGTTGAGGCGACGCTGATCCCGCTGGGTTCCGGCGTGATGGTGGATGCCACCGCGACCGCGCAGCTTGAAGGCCAGTGCGTGCGCTGCTTAAAGGAGCTCACCCCGACCGAGACGCTGCGCATCTCCGAGGTGTTTTCCGCCTCCGACGACTTCATCACCGGCGACAGTGAGGAAGACGAGGACCAGGGCTCCGGCGACGAGATCCACAAGGTTGTCGACGGCACCGTGGACCTAGAGCAGGCGTTCGTGGACGAGGCCGGCATGAACTGGCCGTTCAACCCCACCTGCCAGCCGGAGTGCGAGGGCGACACCGACGTGCCGGCCCCGGACGCGGTCGAGGGCGAGGAAAACAACCTGGTCGACCCGCGCTGGGCCGACCTGGAGAAGTTCCTGTGAGTCGCTCGAAGAAGAACAAGGGCAACGCGGACGAGCTGTGGGAGCAGGCGTTTGACGCCGTCGACCACGCCCCGCTCATTGCGCACCTCGGCGTGGACATCGAGCGCGACAGCCTGAAGCTTGCGCTGACGCACCGCTCGTTCGCCAACGAGCACGGGCACCTGCCCAACAACGAGCGCTTAGAGTTCGTCGGCGACGCCGTGCTGGGTTTGTCCGTGGCCACCAAGCTGTTCGAGCTGTACCCGTCGCGCCCGGAGTCCGACCTGTCGCCGATGCGCGCGGCCATCGTCTCGCGCTACGGCCTGGCCGACATCGCCCGGGAGATCGACCTGGGCAAGCACGTGCTCATCGGCAAGGGCGAGGAACTCACCGGCGGCCGCGAGAAAGAGTCGATCCTCGCGGACACCACCGAGGCCATCTTCGGTGCGATCTACCTGCAGCATGGCTTTGAGCCGGCGCGCGATGTGATACTCAAGCTTTTCGACGAGAAGCTCCGCACCGCCACCGTGAGCAAGAAGCACCACGACTGGAAGACCGACCTGCAGGTGCGCCTGGCCGAGCTGAAGCTGCCGGTGGCGGAGTACGTCTCCGAGGCTGAAGGTCCCGAGCACAACCAGACGTTTACCGCGCAGGCGCTGGTGGGCGGGGTTTCCCGCGGCACCGGCACCGGCCCGAACAAGAAGCTGGCGGAGCAGGAGGCGGCCCACCAGGCGGTGCTGTACCTGCGCGACCACGCAGCGGAGGCCGTGCGCGGCAATGCCTGAGCTGCCCGAGGTTGAGGTGGTGCGACGCGGGCTGGACCAGCACGTGGTCGGCCGCACATTCCAGCGGGTGGAAGTGCTGCACCCCCGCGCCGCCCGCGGCAACACCGTGGACCTGACGCAAACCTTGCCGGGGTTGGCAATTACCGGCACTGGCCGTCGCGGCAAGTACATGTGGTTCACGCTCAGCGACGGCGCAGCACTCCTCGTGCATTTGCGCATGAGCGGGCAGATGCTCGTCGCAAAGCATGGCACCGTGACCTCGCCGCACCTGCGCATCCGAGCGGACATGGGGGAGGTGGAGCTGGATTTTGTGGACCAGCGCACCTTTGGATTCTGGCAGTACACGCAGCTTATCGACGGCATTCCGCAGCCCGCGGTCCACATCGCCCCCGACCCGTTTGAGGACGACTTTGACCTTCGCGAGACCGCGCGTGCGATGCGGCGCAGAAGGTCACCGCTGAAGAATGTGCTGCTGAACCAGGAGGTGGTCAGCGGCATCGGCTCCATCTACGCCGACGAGGCGATGTGGGCCGCGCGCCTGAAACCCTGGCGCAGCGCGAAAACCATGCGGCAGCGCGACGCGGAGGCCGTGCTGGACGCCTCGCGCGAGGTGATGGCCCGCTCGCTGGAGCAAGGCGGCACCAGCTTCGACTCGCTGTACGTCAACGTCAACGGCGCGTCCGGGTACTTCTCCCGCTCGCTCAACGCCTACGGGCAGGCGGGCACACCCTGCGCGCGCTGCGGCACCCCGATCGAGCGCGTGACGGTCGGCGGGCGCTCCAGTTACTTCTGCCCGGTCTGCCAGGTGCGCTAGCGCGCGAGTACGGTGGTGCGACATGGTTGATCAGTCAGCATTCAAAGACGCAATGAGCCAGCTGGCTGCCGCGGTGGCAATCGTGACCACCGGTTCCGCGACAGACCCGCACGGCACCACCGTCAGCGCGTTTATGTCCCTGTCGCTGGATCCGCCGATGGTGCTGGTGTCTCTGGACAAGAGGTCATCGCTGTTGGCGTTGTTGTCCGAAGGTGCGTCGATAGGCATTAATGTGCTCTCCACCGAGCAGAACCTGCTCGCGCGGCGCTTCGCCTCGAAGGGGGTGGACCGCTTCGCGGGGGTGGAGTGGCAGATGGCGGACGGCGCGCCGCAGCTGGCCGGCAACCACACCTGGGTGGCCGGGAGTGTGGCGCAGCGGATTGAGGCGGGCGACCATGTGCTCGTGCTTGTCGACGTTGCCGCCGCCGACGTCAACACCAACTGCCCGCTGCTGTACTGGCAACGCGAGTTTGGCACCCACGGCGCGATTCAGCCTGGCGAGGTGTGCACACCGGAGGTGGAGGGGTAGCTCAAAGACCCGTCGTTGTGTGATGTGGGCAACCTGGCGATACACTGCCCGCCATGGAAACCGCTACCTCATTCGTCGAGGACACTCTCAACGGCGTGATCTGGAACGTCGTCCCCGTGTTCCTCGTCCTCGCCGGCGTCTACTTCGGCGTGCGCACACTGTTCGTTCAAATCCGCCTGTTCCCGGAGATGCTCAAGGCGGTCGCCGAAACCCCGAAGGGCAAGGACCGCGAGGGGCGCGACCTCGATGAAGAGTACGGCGGCCTGTCCGCATTCAAGGCCTTCACCATTTCCGCCGCCTCGCGCGTGGGCACCGGCAACATCGCCGGCGTGGCGCTGGCAATCTCCATCGGCGGTCCGGGCTCGGTGTTCTGGATGTGGATGCTTGCCCTGCTCGGCGGCGCCACCGCGTTCGTGGAGTCCACCCTTGCACAGCTGTGGAAGACCAAGGACGCCGAGGGCAACTACCACGGCGGGCCGGCCTACTACATGACGCGCGGCCTGGGCTGGAAGCCGCTCGCCGTGATCTTCTCCGCGTTCTTGGCCGTCACCTACGGCTTCGTCTACAACGCCATCCAGACCAACTCCATCGTCGAGGCAGTCGGCGGCTCCCTGGGCACCGACTCCGTCGTGCTGAAGGGCGTCGTCGCCGCTGTGATCGCCACCCTGACCGCCCTGGTCATCTTCGGCGGCGTGACCCGCATCGCCTCCTGGACCCAGGTCATCGTGCCGTTCATGGCCGGCGCCTACATCCTCCTCGGCCTGGCCGTGCTGGTGATCAACTGGCGCGAGATCCCGGGCATGGTCGAGATGATCGTCGGCCACGCTTTGGGCCTCGAGCAGGTTGTCGGGGCCGGTGTTGGTGCCGCATTCATGCAGGGTATGCGCCGCGGCCTGTTCTCCAATGAGGCTGGTATGGGCTCCGCCCCGAACGCCGCCGCCACCGCAACGGTGTCCCACCCCGTCAAGCAGGGCCTCGTGCAGACCCTCGGCGTCTACTTCGACACCCTGCTGGTCTGCTCCATCACCGCGTTCGTGGTGCTGCTCGGCCCGGCTGTGACCTACGGCCGCGACGACATCCAGGGCGCCTCGCTGACCCAGTCCGCGTTGGCCGACTCCGTCGGCGCATGGGGCGCGCACGCCATCACTTTCATCCTGTTCTTCCTGGCGTTTTCCTCCGTGATCGGCAACTACTACCTCGCGCAGGCGAACCTG
This sequence comes from Corynebacterium sp. ACRQP, assembly GCF_022345915.1. Classification (NCBI taxonomy): domain Bacteria; kingdom Bacillati; phylum Actinomycetota; class Actinomycetes; order Mycobacteriales; family Corynebacteriaceae; genus Corynebacterium; species Corynebacterium sp. ACRQP. Next base: position 17,981 of record NZ_JAKRMZ010000033.1, read on the forward strand.
CAGTACCTCACCGACTCGAAGACCGCGATGACGGTGTTCCGCCTCGTTGTCATCGGCTTTGTCATCTTCGGCGCGTTCGGCTCTGTTCCGCTGGTGTGGGCGCTCGGCGACACCATGGCCGGCCTGCTGGCCATCTTCAACATCGTCGCCATCGTCCCGCTCGGCGGCGTGGCGCTGAAGCTGCTGAAGAACTTCAACGACCAGCGTCGCAAGGGCATCGACCCGGTGTTCCACCGCGAGATGCTGCCGGAGCTGAAGAACGTGGAGTACTGGGACGGCTCCGACCCGGTGACCCGCCGCAGCGCAGACGACCGCATCACCGTCAGCGAGGACAACGACGGGCGGTAGTCCCCGCTACGCTTGGGCGGCATGGCAACAACACGCATGACCGCCCACGTCCACGGCAACGTCCAGGGGGTGGGGTTTCGCTGGTGGACCCGCTCCCGCGCCCTCGAGCTGGGGTTGGCTGGCTACGCGAAGAACCTTGCTGATGGCAGGGTAGAGGTGGTTGCGGAGGGGGCCGAAGGTGACGTCGAGAAGCTCAAAGCCCTTCTTGAAGAGCAGCCTTCGACTGCGAAGCGCCCGGGCAATGTGGAGCACGTCCAGGCGCAGTTCGGGGAGCCAAAGGGCGCGGAAGGGTTTGAGGAGCGATGAGCTCACTGTTTGACGGCTAATGAGAGTTCGGGGAGGTAACGCGGTCAGGCGAGTCAACGGTGAAATGGACCTTCGCCCCAACTGCTCGCGCATAGCGCTGCACGGTCGACAGTTGCGGGTCTGATTCACCCCGTTCCAGATCTGATATTGCAGACTGAGTGGTACCCATGACGCTTGCAACCTGGCGTTGGGTCTGGCCGGACGATTTCCTGATCTGCCGCAGTCTTTCTGCGAGAGCGGACCGGGCGGAGGCATCCTCAAAAGCTCCCGCGAATTCGGGGTCCTCTAACTGGCTTCCAAAATCGATTTCCGTGGAATTATCATTCGTGTAGCTCATTGCAGCATTCCCTCCAATATCGGTTATGGCAGATTTTACGGGAGTCTTTGAAGACGTCCATTGGCCTTTCCTTGTTCCCTTGCCTGGCGTCGCGCACGCTGGGTTACACTGCCCCAATGCACCTGAAATCGCTGACGCTCAAAGGATTCAAGTCCTTCGCGTCGGCGACGACGATGAAATTCGAGCCCGGCATCTGCGCGGTGGTGGGGCCGAACGGCTCCGGCAAGTCCAACGTGGTGGATGCACTCGCGTGGGTGATGGGCGAGCAAGGCGCGAAGAATCTGCGCGGCGGGAAGATGGAAGACGTCATTTTCGCCGGCGCGGGCGGCCGCAAACCGCTGGGGCGCGCCGAGGTCACGCTCACCTTCGACAACACGGACAAGCGCCTGCCCATCGACTACACCGATGTGGCCATCACTCGCCGCATGTTCCGCGACGGCGCCTCGGAGTACGAGATCAACGGCTCCAAGGCGCGCCTGATGGACATCCAGGAGCTGTTGTCCGACTCCGGCATCGGTCGCGAGATGCACATCATCGTCGGCCAGGGCAAGCTCTCCGAGATCTTGGATTCGCGCCCCGAGGAGCGCCGCGCGTTCATCGAGGAGGCTGCGGGTGTGCTCAAGCACCGCCGCCGTAAGGAGAAGGCGCAGCGCAAACTCACGGGCATGCAGGCGAACCTGGACCGCCTCACCGACCTCACCGATGAGCTGGGCAAGCAGCTCAAACCCTTGGCCCGCCAGGCCGAGGCCGCCAAACGGGGTGCTGCGGTGCAGGCGGAGTTGCGTGACGCGAAGCTTAAGCTCGCCGGTGACCAGGTGGTGCGGCTGCGCGCGAAGTACGCCGACGCCGAGCGCGCCGCCGAGATGCTGGCGGAGCAGGTGGAAACCGTCACCGCCACGCTAGAGACCGCGGTGGAGGAGCAGGAGGCCGTGGAAGCCCGCCAGCAGGAGCTGCAGCCGCAGGCGCAGGAGGCGCAGCAGTTGTGGTTCGCGCTGTCCACGCTGGCTGAGCGCGTCAGCGCCACCCAGCGCATTGCTTCGGAGCGCGCCCGCAGTTCCAACTCGTTCGCACCCTACGCGGGCCAAGATCCGGAGGACCTGGAGGCGAGGGCTTCGCTTGCCGACGAGCGCTACGCCGAGGCCCTCGAAGCCGCCGAAGAGGCCGCGGAGAAGCTCGAGACCATCCGCGAGGAAGTTGCCGAGCGGCAGGAGGCCTTCGACGCCGCCGAGCGCGAGCACATGGCGCAGGTGCGCGCGATCGCGGACCGTCGTGAAGGTGTTGTGCGCCTGATCGCGCAGGAGGAGTCCCAGGCAGCGGCGGTCGAGGCGGCCGAGGACGAGGTCCGCCGCCTGGAGGAGACGCTCGCGGAGACGAAGCAGCGCGCCCGGGAGGCCGATGCGGAGGTCGCGTCCGTCGAGGAGCGCATTGCGGGCTTTAGCTCGGAGCGTTCGCCTCTCGACGACGCATTCGCCCGCGCCCACACCGAATCCGACGCCGCCGACAAGCGCCTGGACCAGCTGCGGGCGAAGCAGCGCGAGCACGAGCGGGCCGTGGCGACCCTGCAGTCGCGCATTGACACCCTGGCGGAGCAGGCGCCGAAGCGTTCGGCGGAGGACGTGCTGGAAGGCTTCACCGCCCTTGCCGGCCTGGTCACCGTGGAGCCAGGGCTGGACCGCGCGCTCGCTGCCGCGCTCGGCGAGCACGCCGAGGCGCTGGCGGGCGAGGTCTCCGACGACGCGGTCGGCGCACTGGAGTCCGCCGCGCGCACGGTGGTGGTGGACGCGCGCGGCGGGTCGACCTGGCGCTTGGACACCGACGGCGAGGTGGACTGGCTGCTCGACCATGTGGAGCTGGACCCAACGGTGGTTGGCCCGGTCACGCGCCTGCTCGCGGACGTGGTGGTGGCGGACGACCTCGTCGCCGCCCGCGGCGTGGTGGAACAGGACCCGCGCCTGCGCGCTGTCACCCCAGCGGGCGTGCTGGTGGGCGAGGGGTGGGTCGCCGCCGGCACCGGGCAGACGTCCACGGTGGAGGTCTCCGCCCGCATCGAGGCCGCAAAGTCGGAACTCGCCGAGGCGCAGCAGCTGCTCGAGGAGCTTGCCGGCACGCTCGAGGGCGCGACCGTCGCCGCCGACGAGGCCCGCGTCAGTGCCGCCTCCGCCAAAGCAGCGTTGCGCGAGCACGACACCGAGGTCGAATCCTGGCGCCGCGACCTCGCCCGCCTGGTCAAGCAGGCTGAGGCGAACAAGTCCGAGCACGAGCGGGCGGCGGCGCGTGCGAACGAGGCGGACGCGCGCCTGGCGCAGCGCAAGGCCGAGCTGGAGGAGACACGCGATCGCCTCACCCGCGTGGACACAGACGTGGCTGAGTCACCGGAGGAGCCGTCGACGGAGCAGCGCGACCAGGCCAGAAACGCGCTTAACCACGCTAAGTCCCTGGAGATGGAGGCCACGCTCGCTTCGCGCACCGCGCAGCAGCGCGCCGAAGCGGAGGCCGGCAAGGGTGACGCGTTGCGCCGGCAGGCGGAGCAGGAGCGGCAGGCGAAGGCCCGCCATGAAGCGGCGATGGCTCGCCGGAGGGCGGAAGGGGAGCTGGCCGGTGCCGTCGAGAAGCACGCGCGCGACTTGGCAGCCCGCATCGAGGACGCGCTCGCCCGCGCCACCGCCCAGCGCGACGAACTGAACGCGCAGGTCAACTCGTTGCAGGGCAAGGTGCAGCAGGCGCGCCAACAGGTGGGCGCCACCCGCCAGCAGCTCGCGCGGCTGACCGACAACGCGCACCAGTCCGACATCGCGCGCTCGCAAGCGCAGGTGCGCATCGACGAGGCAGAAGCCAACATCACCTCCTCGTTGGGCATCGCGGTCGCCGACCTGCTCGCGGACTACACCCCGGGCGAGGACTTCGACCGTGACGCCGAGCAGAAGCGGCTCAAACAGGCGGAGAAGGACCTGCGTGCCCTGGGCAAGGTCAACCCGCTGGCGCTGGAAGAGTTCAAGGCACTGGAGGAGCGCTACACGTTCTTGAGCACCCAGCTCGACGACGTGATCCAGGCGCGCAAGGACCTCACGAACGTGATCGAGGACGTGGACGCGCAGATCCTGCAGCTGTTCACCGACGCGTGGGCGGACGTGGAGGCGGAGTTCCCGCGCGTGTTCCAGACCCTGTTCCCGGGCGGCGAGGCGCGCCTCGTGCTCACCGAGCCGGACGACATGCTTGCCACCGGCATCGAGATCGAGGCCCGCCCGCCGGGCAAGCGGGTCAAGCGCCTGTCCTTGCTTTCCGGCGGCGAGAAGTCGCTGACGGCGCTCGCCTTCCTGGTGGCGATCTTCCGCGCGCGCCCCAGCCCGTTCTACGTGCTCGACGAGGTCGAGGCAGCACTCGACGACGTCAACCTCCGGCGCCTCATCGCCCTGCTCGAAGAGCTGCGGCAGGACTCCCAGCTCATCGTGATCACGCACCAGAAGCCCACCATGGACGTGGCGAACGTGCTCTACGGCGTGACCATGCGCGGCGACGGCGTCACCCGCGTGCTCTCGCAGCGCATGCAGCCTGCCGGGGCTGCGCCCGCAGTGTAATATCATCCGAAAGTTGGAGAAAGGATGACTATGTCTGTATCGCGTACCTCGGCAGTGGTGGGGGTTTTCGCGCTGGCTCTCGTAGTTGGCGGATGCTCCACCTCAGCGGATTTGGACGGCACCTACACCAAGGTTGAATCAGCTGGTGAGGAGAGTCTGACCAGTACCCTCACCATCGGCGGGGGCGACTGCACGCTGCACCACGTCGCCGAGCCCGAAAATGTGGAGGCTGACGAGTCGTGCACCGTCGATGAGGATAACCTCATCTTCACCGCGGATGGCGCGGAAACACGGTTGCCGGTCACCCAAACAGACGATGGAGATTTGCGGATCGGACTTGGTGACGGGGAGCTCTACCAAAAGAGCCACTAGGGCCTTCTTGATGCCCGTCCCCGCGTGATGTCGGCGGTGCTGGCACACTAGAGCGCATGGATCTCAATGCTTTAGTGAACAGCACTGCGTTTTGGATTGTTCTCGCAGTCATCGTCATTGCGCTGATCCTCATCGGCGTTGTCGTCGCCGGTAAGAAGCGCAGGGAATCGAAGACCATCTCCTTTGACAAGGTCGAAGAGCCCAAGGAGCTGACCCAGCAGGAGAAATCGGGCAACTATCAGGCCAAGGGCGGCTTCAACTTCGCGCAAGCGGACGCGCAACCGAAGCAGCCGGAGCCGATCCGCCGCGACAAGCCCGCGCCTGAGGCGGCCGCGGCCTTTGTTCCTCCGAAACAGGAGGAAGAGGAGACCGTGGTCGAGCGCGCAATTTCGCGTGACGACGAACCACAGGTCCCCACCGAAACCACCCAGCCAGCGAAGGTTGAGCAGGAAGCGCCGGTTGAGCCGGCAGAGCCGGTGGAGCAGCCGGCAGCGCCAGCTGAGCCGGTTGCCGAGGAGAAGCCGGAGCAGCCCGTCGAACCGGCTGAGCCCGTGGAGCCAGCCGAGCCGGTAGAACCCGCTGAGCCCGTGGAGAGGGTTGACGAGGTCGAGGCGGAGCCCGTCGATAGGCAGACTGCTGAGGCAGAGGAAGCCGCGGCGGCTGCGGCGGCCGCGCAGGAGAGTGCGGACGAGGCGCGACAGGACGGTGCCGAGGTCTCCGAGGACGCCGTCGTCGTTGAGGCGCCGACGGAGGAGCCGCTGGACGACATCGCACCGGCCGCCGGCCGCATGGGCAAGCTGCGCGGGCGCCTGTCGCGCTCCCAGAACGCGATCGGCCAGGGGCTGCTCGGCATCCTCACCGCGGGCGACCTGGACGAGGACGCCTGGGAGGAGATCGAGGACACGCTGATCATGGCGGACCTCGGCGCCGAGCTGACCATGAAGGTCACCGATTCGCTGCGCGAGAAGATCGCCGAGCGCGGCGTGGAGACCGAGGACCAGGCGCGCGCGATGCTGCGTGAGACGCTGATCGAGGCCGCGCGCCCGGAGATGGACCGCTCCATCAAGGCCATGCCCAACGACGGTAAGCCGGCCGTGATCCTCGTTGTCGGCGTGAACGGCACCGGCAAGACCACCACCACCGGCAAGCTCGCGCGCGTGCTGGTGTCCATGGGCCACTCCGTGGTCCTCGGCGCGGCCGACACCTTCCGCGCGGCCGCCGCGGACCAGCTGGAGACCTGGGGCAAGCGCGTCGGCGCCTCCACCGTGCGTGGCAAGGAGGGCGCGGACCCGGCGTCCGTCGCCTTCGACGCGGTGGCCACCGGCGTGTCCGAGGGCGCGGACGTCGTGCTCGTGGACACCGCGGGCCGCCTGCACACCTCCACCGGCCTGATGGACCAGCTGGGCAAGGTCAAGCGCGTGGTGGAGAAGAAGAGCAACGTCGACGAGGTCCTGCTGGTCCTCGATGCCACCGTCGGCCAGAACGGCATCATGCAAGCGCGCGTGTTCCGCGAGGTCGTGGACATCACCGGCGTGGTGCTGACCAAGCTCGACGGCACCGCGAAGGGCGGCATCGTCTTCCAGGTGCAGGAGGAGCTCGGCGTACCCGTCAAGCTCGTCGGCCTGGGCGAGGGCGCCGACGACCTCGCGCCGTTTGAGGTGGAAAGCTTCGTCGACGCGTTGCTCGGCTAAGCATTTGCCTATCGACGCCCACGCGCCCCGGCTGACAGCACAGTGATGTGCTAGTCGCCCGGGGCGCGCGCTAGTCTTGTGGGGATTATTTTCCGCTAGCAGCACAAGGGAGCGTGCACACCGTGTTCGAGTCACTGTCCGACCGCCTCCAATCAGCCCTCGGCGGCCTGCGCGGCAAGGGCAAGCTCACCGAGGAAGACATCAACGCCACCGCGCGCGAGATCCGTCTCGCCCTGCTTGAGGCGGATGTCTCGCTCACCGTCGTGCGCGCGTTTATCAAGCGCGTCAAGGAGCGCGCGCTCGGCGCCGATGTCTCAGCGGCGCTGAACCCTGCGCAGCAGGTGATCAAGATCGTCGACGAGGAGCTGACCAACATCCTCGGCGGCGAAACGCGCCGGCTGAACATGGCGAAGAACCCTCCGACCGTGATCATGCTGGCCGGTCTGCAGGGCGCCGGTAAGACCACGCTCGCCGGCAAGCTGGCCAAGCACCTGGCCAAGCAGGGCCATACCCCGATGCTGGTGGCCTGCGACCTGCAGCGCCCGGGCGCGGTGCAGCAGCTGCAGATCGTCGGCGAGCGCGCCGGCGTGCCCACCTTCGCACCGGATCCGGGCACGTCCCTGGATTCCTATGAGCACGAGATGGGCACCTCCCACGGCGACCCGGTCGCCGTGGCGCAGCAGGGCATCGAGTACGCCAAGCAGCAAAAGAACGACGTGGTCATCATCGATACCGCGGGTCGCCTCGGCATCGACGAGACGCTGATGACCCAGGCGCGCAACATCCGCGACGCCGTCAACCCCGACGAGGTCCTCTTCGTCATCGATGCCATGATCGGCCAGGACGCGGTGAAGACCGCCGAGGCGTTCGCCCAGGGCGTAGATTTCACCGGCGTGGTGCTGACCAAGCTCGACGGCGACGCCCGCGGCGGTGCGGCTCTGTCCATCCGTGAGGTCACCGGCAAGCCGATCCTGTACGCGTCGACAGGCGAGAAGCTCGAGGACTTCGACGTCTTCCACCCGGAGCGCATGTCCAGCCGCATCCTCGGCATGGGCGATCTGCTCTCTCTGATCGAGCAGGCCGAGGCGACCTACAACGAGCAGGACGCCGAAGCCGCCGCGAACAAGCTCACCTCCGGCGAGCTGACCCTGGAAGACTTCCTGGACCAGCTGCTGATGATCCGCCGCATGGGCCCGATCGGCAACCTGCTGAAGATGATGCCGGGCGGCAAGCAGATGAACCAGATGGCCGACATGGTCGACGAGAAGCAGCTCGACCGCATCCAGGCCATCATCCGCGGCATGACGCCCGAGGAGCGCCAGGACCCCAAGATCCTCAATGCCTCTCGACGCAAGCGCATCGCCAACGGCTCCGGTGTGAAGGTCTCCGACGTCAACCAGCTCGTCGACCGCTTCTTCGAAGCCAAGAAGATGATGGGACAGATGGCCAGCCAGTTCGGCCTGCCGGGCATGCCGGGCATGGGCGGCGGCCGCTCCGCCACGAAGAAGAAGCCGAAGGGTCGCAAGGGCAAGAACGGCAAGCGCAAGGCGCCGAAGCGCGGAGGTGGCATGCCTAAGATGCCGGGCATGCCGGGCATGGGCGGCGGTATGCCGGGGATGCCCGGCGGGATGCCGGACCCGAAGGAGCTGGAGAAGCTCCAGGAGCAGCTGCCCGCAGGCATGCAGGGTATGGACCTGAACAACCTGGACTTCAACGAGGCGATGAAGCGCATGCAGAAGGGCAAGTTCTTCTAAGCCGCGCTGCGGTCTGCCCGGGCGTTGTTGCCAACCGGCGGCACTCTCCCGCAGACCCCGAGCGGAGGACCCCTAGTATGGCCATTTTTCGGCCGTACTAGGGGTTTCTTGCTCTGGTTCTGTAGGGCGGGGCTCCGGCGGTGGGGCCGTGGGTGCGGGTGGGGCTCCGGGGCATAGACCCTGGGAGGCAAAGCCTGGGATCGCGCAAAAAT
>NZ_JAKRMZ010000034.1:0-21414 GCF_022345915.1 Corynebacterium sp. ACRQP
CGGCCCCCCCCCCCCCCCCCCCCCACCCCCCCCCCCCCCCCCCCCCCCCCCCCCCCCCCCCCCCCCCGACGGGTTCGCCGAGGCGCTCAACGACGACTTCTCTGTGCCCAAGGCGCTCGCCGAGATCCACAACATGGTGCGCGAGGGCAACAAGGCGAAAGATCCAGCGCCTATCGCAGCCCAAGTGCGTGCGATGGCGGCGGTGTTGGGGGTGGATCCGGGGGCGTGGCCGTCGTCGACAAGCAATAGCAACGCGCTCGATGTGCTGGTGCGCGCCGAGCTGGAGCGGCGCGCGGTCGCCCGCGCGGAGAAGGACTGGGCGACTGCCGACGAGGTGCGCGACCGGCTGGCCGCGGCCGGCATCGAGGTGACCGACACGGCCGACGGGCCGCAGTGGCAGGTGAAGGAGTAGATCATGGCGAAACCGTACGAGCGGCCCGACAAGCAAAAGAAGAACAAGAAGGGCCCCACGAAGGGCTCCGGCGGGCAGCGCCGCCGCGGGCTGCGCGGCAAGGGCGCGACCCCGAAGGCGGAGGACCGCGTCTACCACGCCGCGCACAAGCGCAAGCTGGACCGCCAGCGCCGCGCGCAGGGACGCCACGACCGCGAGGTCGCCGACATGGTGGTCGGCCGCAACCCGGTGGTGGAATGCCTGAAGGCGAAGGTGCCGGCGGAGGCGCTGTACGTGGTGGCAGGCACCGGCCACGACGAGCGGCTGAGCGAGGCCGTCGGGATGGCCAACTCCAAGGGCATCCCGGTGCACGAGGTGCCGCGCCAGCAGCTCGACGCGATGACCGGCAACGGCATGCACCAGGGCATCGGCCTGAAGATCCAGCCGTACAAGTACGCGGACTTTGACGATCTGCTCGAGTCCGTGGACGGACCCGGCATGTTCGTGGTGCTGGACAACATCACGGACCCGCGAAACTTGGGCGCGGTGATCCGTTCGACCGCGGCGTTCGGCGGCAACGGCGTGATCATCCCGGAGCGCCGCTCGGCTCAGGTCACCGGCGTGGCCTGGAGGACATCCGCTGGCACCGCGGCCCGCCTGCCCGTGGCGCGCGTGACCAACGTGACCCGCACCGTCAAGCAGTTCCAGGACAACGGCTACACCGTCGTCGGCCTCGACGCGGGCGGCGAGCACACCCTGGACACCTTCGACCAGGCCGCCGACAACGTGGTCATCGTCGTCGGCTCCGAAGGCAAGGGGATTTCGCGCCTGGTGCGCGAGAACTGCGACGTGATCATGTCCGTGCCCATGGAGGACTGGGTCGAATCCCTCAACGCCTCCGTCGCGGCGGGCGTGGTGCTAAGCGAATTCGCTAGGCAAAGAAGAACTCGCGGATAAGCTCCCCGCCGGTAGGGGACTTCGGGTTGTGGCCCAGGCGCGGGTCGAGGTCCTTGTTTACCGGCACCATGTGCCCGGCGCCTTCGAGGGAGACGAGGCGGACCGGGTGCTCGCCGGCCCAATCGTCGACGCGGAGCTTCTCGCTTATCGACGTCTCGTGGCCGACGCACCCGTTCAGTTCCGCAAAGAACTCGGCGGAGTTGGTAGCGGAGCGGGTTTCTCCCCGGTTGTTGCCGCCGATGCCGGCGATTCCGCCGTCGTAAGGCACGAGCTTGTCTTTTGTTCCCTGCACGGCCAGGAGTTGCGTCGGCTGGTAGTTGTCGGCGGTGGTCAGGGTGTTGTCTTCGGTGGGCATCGACGCGCCGAAGGTGGCGGCGCCGGTGAGCAGGCCTGGGGCGTCGAAAAGCAGGCGCATGATCATTTGCCCGCCGTTGGAGAACCCGCAGCCGATGACGGTGTCGGCGTTGTAGCGCTCGACGACCTTTGTGAGGAAGCCGACGTCGTCGATGCGCATGCGGCGCGCGTCCTCGTTGAAGCCCGCGCGCAGGTCGTTGAAGTGGTGCTTGATGCCGTCCGGGTAGACCACGGTGGGGCCGAGGCCCTCGAAGGTGCGGTCGGTGAAGTTGCGCAGCACGTTGCCGGATTGCAGCGAGCCGTGCAAGACCAGCAGGAGGGTGTTGGTCGTGCCTTCGATCTCGATCCAGCGGCGCTCGTGGCCCTGGTGGACTAGCGCGTGGCGCTCCATGCTTCCCTTTCGTCGGCGAGTTGGGTGAGCAATTGTGCCATGGCGTCGACATTTGGGACTCGGCGGGTGGCCCGCGACGGCTTCGTGCCGACCTTGATGCCGAGGTCGTGTTCCTCGAGCACCGCCATCGCGTGCTCATCCGTGTCGTCGTCGCCGGCGAAAATCGTGCGGTCGAAAGCCTGCTTGTAGGCGCTGAGCCAGGTGCCCTTGGTGATCTCCACCGCGGAAAACTCCACCACGTTGTGGCCCTGGGTTGTCGGCCGGCCGTGCGTGTCGATGGCGTTCGCCGCGGAGAGGATGGCTTTGGCTGCGGTTGGGTTTTGTACTTGGGCAACGTGGAGGACGCGCTGGTACGGTTTGACCTCCACGTAGGCGCCGTCGGTGGCGAGGGTGTTGAGCTGGCTTTCGATGTGGTCGAGGTAATTTTGGTCCTCTTGTCCAAGTTGCGGCCCCGGCTCCGCGCCGTGGGAGCCGATGATTGTTACTGGGAGGTCCGCCGGAAGGACCTGCTTGATGCCCGCAATGTGGCGGCCGGAGAGGATGGCCACCTCGGTGTCGCGGATGGCTGCGAGGCGGCGGATGGCGGCCTCTGCATCTGGGTGCATGCGCACCGCGTACGGGTCCGGGTCCAGCTCTGCGAGGGTGCCGTCGAAATCCAGGCAAACAAGGAGCCTCATCGCATCAGCCTTATCGTTTCGCCGGATTCTGCTACCAGGATCATCTCGAAGTCGGCGGGGTGGGAGACCTGGAAGGACGTGTTTTCGGTGAGGAGATGAGCGAGCTGGTCGTGGGTGTGGCGGGCCCAGCCGGAGCAATCGCCCGGGTCGCTCAGCGTGATGTCTTCCAGCGTGATGGTGTCTTCGCCCTCGAAGGAGCCGGACACGTCGGCGCAGCCGGTGGTGCCGGTGAACCTCTGGTCGTCGATACGCACGCGCGCCACCGACGCCTCAGTGGCGGGCTGGTCCTCGCTGGTGCGCAGCGAGACCACTTGCCACGTCGGTGCCGGCGCGCAGGCAGCCAGGGCGAATAGCGGCAGGATTGTTAGAGCGCGCTTCACAGCTCCTCCAGGAACGATTTCGCCCACGCGGCCACATCGTGCTCCATCACCCAGTCATGCATGTGGCGCATGCGCGCCGGATCCGGGTCGGTGGCTGCGAGGATCGCCTCCTTGATGGACTCCAAATCGAACGGGTTGCACAAATACGCCCGGTTGAGCTCCACGGCGGCGCCCGCGAACTCGGAGAGCACCAACGCGCCGTCCGCGTCCGGGTGGGCCGCCACATACTCCTTCGCCACCAGATTCATGCCGTCCTTGAACGGGGTGACCAGCATGATGTCCGCGGCCGCGTAAAAGGTGCCCAGCTGCTCCTTCGGGACGCTGCGGTGCACATAATGCACGACCGGACGGCCCACCTCGCCGAAGCGGCCGTTGATGCGCCCGATGGCCTCCTCGACCTGCTTGCGGGTGGTGCGGTAATGCTCGATGCGCTCGCGCGACGGGGTCGCGATCTGGACAAAGGCGATGTCGTCGAGCTTGCCCTCCTCCAACAACGATTCGATGGCGAGCAGGCGCTGCAGGATCCCCTTCGTGTAGTCCAGGCGGTCCACACCGAGCAGCAGGTGCCGTGGGCTGCCGACGGCGTCGCGTAACGCTTTGACCTGGTGCTGTGTCGCGGTTGCGATCTCCCCCGAATCGATGGAAATGGGGAAGGTGCCGGTGCGGATGTCGTCGGTGAGCAGGCGGAAGTTGTCCTCGTCAGTGTGGCGTTGGAAACCGATCAGGTCGCAGCCCTTCAACCCCTCGAGGATCTCCTCGCGCCACGGCAGCTGCCGGAACAACGCAGGGGCGGGGAAGGGGATGTGCAGGAAGAAACCGATGGTCACGTCCGGGCGGAGCGCTTTGAGCATCCCCGGGACGAGCTGCAGCTGGTAGTCCTGCACCCACACCGTGGCGTTTTCGGCGGCGGCCTTCGCGGTCGCCTCCGCGAACTTGCGGTTCACCTCGACGTAACGGTCCCACCAGGCCTGGTTGTACTCCGGCTGGACAATCAGATCGTGGTAGAGCGGCCACAGCGCAGAGTTGGAAAAGCCCTCATAGAAGCCCTCGAAATCATCCTGGTCCAGGGTCACAGGCAGAAGGGAAATGCCGCCGAACTCGAACGGCTCGAGCGTTTCGCCGATGTTGCCGGGCCACCCCACCCAGCAGCCCTCGCGGGCGCGCAAGACCGGGGCGAGGGCAGCGACAAGGCCGCCCGGAGAGACCTCGTAGTGGTCTCCCACTTTGTCCACCGGCAGGCGGTTCGCCACAACGACGAACTCGTTGTCCCCCATTTAGGCCTTCTTGGCAGTCTTCTTCGTCGACTTCTTGGTGGCCTTCTTCTTCGTCGCCTTCTTCTTGGAAGCCTTCTTGGTCGACTTTTTCTTGGTGGCCTTCTTTTTAGTCGCCTTCTTCTTGGTGGCCTTCTTCGGTGCCTCCTCCTCAGCCTCCTGCTCCAGCTCCTCGACGTATCGCTTGTACACGAAGCCCTTCGGGGCAACCCCCAGCATGGACATCAGCGTTACGCCGTCCAGGAAATCTTCGGCGTAGGTTGCCACGATCCGACGGGCACCCGAAGCCGTCTGCTCCTCAACAGCGTGCATCGCCTCGGCGGTAGGGCGCGAATCGGTGATCTTAGGTGGCACTACGTTCTCCTTCTTCCATCAGGCGTCAAGGGCTTTCATCCTACGCGATGAACTTATCTGCGTCGCCGCACCCTGAGCAGCTGCTCGAACGTGAAGCGGCCAGCGCGCTTGAACGCTTGATACGGCACATACAGCTGCGGCCGGCGGATGCGGCGGGCGACCCACTCACCGAACACCACACCCGCGGCCAAAGCCATGCAGGTGCCGATGGCGGTGAACAAGTTCATCATGCCCAGCAGCATCTGTTCGTTCATCAATGCGTACATGCCGCGGTAGATCCACGAGCCGGGCAGGAACGGCGTCACACCCGCCACGGCCGTGATCACCGGGTTGATCAAGAACCGGCGGGAAATCAGGCCGCCGACGAGGCCCACCACAATGGCGCAAGCCGCGGTGGCCGACAGCCTGCCCAAGCCCAGCGGTGCGAGCAGAATGTAGTAGCAGGCGGAGCCGAGCGCGGCGGTGACAAACGACAAAATGATCGCCGCGCGCTCCGCGAAACAGCACACCGCAAACGCCGCCGCGGCCATCCCGCCGCCAACCACGGTGAGCAGGGCGTTCGAGTACGCGGCGCTGCCGGGTAGAAGCTCGATCGGCGGCAGCGGCATGCCTACCATTTCCGAGACCGCCACGCCGCTGGCCACGCCAGCCACGATGCCGCCGGTGTTCAGCATGGCCGAGAAGAAGCGGGCGGAGGCGTTTAAGGGCGAGCCGGTGACGCCGTCGAGAAGCGATTGCACAAGCGTCAGACCCGCGAGTAGCACGATGATGCCCGTCGCGATGAGCTGGCTGGGCACAATTGTGTGTCCGATCGACGCGGAGAAGTCGTAGGTGATTGCGGCCGGGACCGTTGCGAGGAAGCCGCCGATGACGTTGTGGAAAAACGCGGGCAGGCCGCCGCGGGAAAGCAACTTGTTGAAGCCCATGATGAGGAACGCCGTCAGGCCGCCGACGGTCATCATCAGTAGGTCGCCGCCGAGCAGCATCGCCACGAAGAAACCCATCACCGTCCAGCCCGCGAGGTTGCGGGTGTTGCGGTGGGGGATCGGGGAGGTGTCGATGTCGTTGAGGATGCGCTCGGCCATCTCCGGCGGGGTCGCGCCGGAACGGATTGAGCGGATCAGGCGGTCCACTTCCTGCAGTTTGTGGTAGTTCTCGCTGATCATCGTGACCACGCGGAACACATTCACCGGGGTGCGCTGATCCACGCCGATGATCGTGTTGAGCGTGATCGTGTTCACCGTGATCGAAACATGCACGTAGTGCAGGCCGTAGGAGGAACACACCGTGTGGATCTGCTTCGCCGCATCCGCGGAGGTCGTCGCGTTCGCGATGAGGATCTCCCCGATGCGCGCAGCGATGTTCATCACCGCCGCGACCTCGGCGGGATCTGCCAAGTTAATGGGCGCGAGGACGGACGGCGGCGGGGACGTGCGGGCCTCGTCAATCGTTGCCACGCGCTGCCGCGAGCCGGAAATCCTCTCCCACAATGAGTTACCTTCTGCCACACGCTCACACTATCGGTTGGGCAGTTATGTCGCAGGTGCGGGGCATGTGTAAGATCTTGCTGCACTGCTGGAGTGGCGCAATTGGTAGCGCAACGGTCTTGTAAACCGTAGGTTGCGGGTTCAAGTCCCGTCTCCAGCTCCAATTCTTTTTGTGGGGCTTGTTGTCGGGGAGCCATTTCGGGGGAAGTCCGCGAGAGCCATTCAGCGGACGTACAGGAAACGTGCAGACTTGTGCGGTTTAATCGCTCTATCTTGTTAGCAACGCAGAAATTGCGACGAAACGGAAAGTGATTGACATGGCAGACAACTCGCAGAACCTGAAGGTGCTCGTCGTAGACGACGAACCGAACATCGTGGAGCTGTTAACTGTTTCCCTGAAGTTCCAAGGGTTCGAGGTGGAGACCGCAAACTCCGGTGCCGCAGCCATCGAACTCGCGCATTCCTGGAAACCGGATGCCTACATCCTCGACGTGATGATGCCGGAGATGGACGGCTTCGAGCTGCTGAGCAAGCTGCGCGCCGAAGGCTTGGACGCGCCGGTGCTCTTCCTCACCGCCAAGGACGCGGTGGAAGACCGCATCCACGGCCTGACCATCGGCGCGGACGACTACGTGACCAAGCCGTTCTCCCTCGAAGAGGTGATCACCCGCCTGCGCGTGATCCTGCGCCGCGGCAACGTCAGCGAAGACTCCAACGAAGACACCACCCTGCGCTACGCGGACCTGACGCTCAACGACGACACCCACGAGGTGACCAAGGCCGGCGAGATCGTCGAGCTTTCCCCGACCGAGTTCAACCTGCTGCGGTACCTCATGCTCAACGCCGAGGTCGTGGTGTCCAAGGCGAAGATCCTGGACAACGTGTGGCACTACGACTTCGGCGGCGACGGCAACGTGGTCGAGTCCTACATCTCGTATCTGCGCCGCAAGGTGGACACCGGCGACGTGCAGCTCATCCACACCGTCCGCGGCGTCGGCTACGTGCTGCGCACCCCGCGCCAGTAGTGCCATGCCGTATTCGGTGTTGACGGCGCCGTCGAAAAAGCCGCTCAAGCGACAGCTTGTGTCGGTGGTGATGGCGGCAGCCACGATCGGCATCGCGCTCAGTTCGGTGCTGATCTACTTTGTCATGCGCCACTTCCTGTTCGACCGCGCAGACGACCAGCTGCGCGAGGGCATGGCAACGTGGGCGCAGCAAACCCCCGCCTGGCAGTTCAATATCCTGAGCCTGCCCAGCGAGTTCAACCAAGCCACCCTGTACCCCGGCCACGACCAGTTGGTGCCGCGCAGGGGATCGTTGAACCCGCCGGACTACTCGCAGGTGGAGCGCCTGGACCACCCAACCACCATCCCGTCCGTGAGCGACAAGGGGCAAGGCGTGAAGTGGCGGGCGATGGCGCACCAGCAGTCCGACGGCACGGTGCAGTACGTGGCCAAGTCGCTGGAGACCGAGGCGAAGATGCTGCGCGCGCTCGCCTGGGTGGAAGCCGGCGTGGGCGTGCTGGCGCTGTTCGGTATCGGCGTGGCCGCGAACTATATGGTGGCCCGCGCCCTGGCGCCGCTGAAGATCGTGGAAAACACGGCGCTGGCGATTGCAAACGGTGAAACGGACAGCCGCGTGCCCGCGTGGCCGCGTGAGACGGAAGTGGGCAGTTTGTCCTACGCCATGAACACGATGGTGTCGAAGCTGCAGGACTCCCTGGAGACCGCCCGCACCCAAGAGGAACAGATGCGCCGCTTTGTCGGCGACGCCTCGCACGAGCTGCGCACCCCGCTGACAAGCGTGCGCGGGTACACCGAGCTGTACCGGAAAGGCATGGCGAACGACCCGGACATGGTGCTGGGCAAGATTGACGAAGAGTCCGCACGCATGCAGCTGCTGGTGGAAGACCTGCTGGCGCTGACCCGCGCCGAGGGAGCACGCCTAGAGAAGAAGCCGATGGACGTGCTGGAGTGGGTGCTTTCCGCAAAGAGCACCGTCGACGCCGCGTTCCCGGACCGCTCCGTGGAGGTCATCACGGACACCCCGGAGATCGCGCAGGTCAACGGCGACCCGGACCGGCTGCACCAGGTGCTGGTGAACCTGATCACCAACGCCTACAAGCACGCGGGCCCGGACGCGGAGGTCACCGTGACCATCCGCAAGAACCTCGACCGCGTCGTCATCGACGTCGCCGACAACGGCTGCGGCATGGAGGCCAAGGACGCGGAGCACATCTTCGAGCGCTTCTACCGCGCCGACAGTTCCCGCAACCGCGCCACCGGCGGCTCCGGGCTGGGCCTGGCCATCACCAAGTCCCTCATCGAGGCGCACGACGGCACCGTGAAGGTGGTCACTGCGCCGGGCGAGGGCTCGACGTTTACTATTTCGCTTCCTGCGCTTTAAGGGCTTCTCGGATGGTGTCCGCGGCGGCGTCCATCTTCGCTGCGTCGGTCTCGTCGTGACGCATCGCGGTAGACAGCGAGTAGCCCGACATGTCGTTGGCGGGGAAGACGTGGATGTGGGCGTGCGGCACCTCGAAGCCGGCGATGAGGTAGCCGGCGCGCTCCGCGTTGAACTTCTCCACGATGACCGCGCCAATGTTTTGGGCGACCTCGTTCATGTGCGCCCACAGGTCCGCCGGCATGTCGGTCCACTTGTCAATCTCCTCGACCGGCACGACCAGCGTGTGGCCGTAGGCGACCGGCTCGATGGTGAGGAAGGCGGCGACGGTGTCGTCCTGGTACACGATCCGGCCCGGGATGTCGCCTGCGATGATCTTGCTGAATACGGTGCTCATGCTTCTCGACGCTACCGGTAAGTTGGGGCGCATGCGCATCCTTGTCATCGGCTCGGGCGGCCGCGAACACGCCCTACTCAACGCAATGCAAGGCCACGATCTCACGGTCGCACCGGGTAACGCGGGCATGTCCCGCCTAGCGACGGTACGCGCCGTCGACGTCGCCTCGCCGGACGAGATTGTGGCGCTGGCCCGCGAGATCGACGCGGAGCTTGTGGTGATCGGCCCCGAGGTACCCCTGGTGGCGGGCGCGGCGGACGCGCTCATCGAGGCGGGTGTGCCGGTGTTCGGCCCGACGAAGGCCGCGGCGCAGCTCGAGGGATCCAAGGCCTTTGCCAAGGACGTGATGGCCGCGGCGGGTGTGCTGACCGCGTCGGCAAAGCGCGTCGAGAAGCTGGAAGACGTTGAGGCCGCGTTGGACGAGTACGGCCCGCGCTACGTGGTCAAGGACGACGGCCTGGCAGGCGGCAAAGGCGTTGTGGTCACCGAGGACCGCGCCGAGGCGAAAGCGCACGCGGAAGCGGTGCTGGCGGCCGGCAACCCGGTGCTGTTCGAATCCTTCCTGGAAGGCCCCGAGGTTTCGCTCTTCTGCCTCGTGGACGGCGAGACGGTGGTGCCGCTGCTGCCCGCGCAGGACCACAAGCGCGCCTACGACAACGACGAGGGCCCCAACACCGGTGGCATGGGTGCGTACGCGCCGCTGCCGTGGCTGCCGGAGGATGGGGTGCAGACCATCGTGGATGCGATTGCGCGCCCGGTGGCGGAAGAGATGGTGCGCCGCGGGACCCCGTACCAGGGCCTGCTGTACGTCGGCGCCGCATGGGGCCCGGAAGGCCCGGCAGTGGTGGAATTCAACGCCCGCTTCGGCGACCCCGAAACCCAGGCCGTGCTGTCGCTATTGGAGACCCCGCTGGCGGACGTGCTGCTCGCCGTCGCGGAGGGCCGCCTGGACGAGGTTGGGGAGTTGCAGTGGCGCGACGGCTTCGCCGCCATGGTGGTGCTGGCGGCCGAGGGCTACCCGCAGGCCGCCAAGACCGGTGGGGTGATTACCGGCGAGGCGTTGGACGATCCGACAAAGGTGCTGCACGCCGGCACTGCGTTGGAGGACGGCGAGTACGTTGCCTCCGGCGGCCGCGTGCTCGGCGTCGTCGGGCAAGGCGCGACGCTCGAGGAAGCCGTGGCTGAGGCGTACGAGGTCATTGCTGGGATTGAACTTCCCGGGTCGTTTTACCGCAAAGATATCGCCCGCCCCGCGATCGAAGGAGCGATCTCCCTATGATGAAGGCCGTGAAGCCGAACAACGCGAATGTCCTGAGTAACCGTTACGCCTCCCCGGAGATGGCCACCCTGTGGGCGCCGGAACACAAGATCATCCTGGAGCGGCAGCTCTGGATCGCCGTGCTGAAGGCGCAGCAGGAGCTCGGTGTCTCCGTGGAACCGGGCGCGATCGAGGACTACGAGAAAGTCATCGACCAGGTGGACCTGGATTCCATCGCCTCCCGGGAGAAGATCACCCGCCACGACGTGAAGGCGCGCATCGAGGAGTTCAACGCGCTGGCGGGGCACGAAGAAATCCACAAGGGTATGACCTCGCGCGACCTGACCGAGAACGTGGAGCAACTGCAGGTGCGCCGCGCCCTCGAGCTCACCCGCGACAAGGCGATCGCGCTGCTGAAGGCCGTGGGAAACCGCGCAGGCGAGTACAAGTCCCTGGTCATGGCCGGCCGCTCCCACAACGTGGCGGCGCAAGCGACCACCCTGGGCAAGCGTTTCGCTTCCGCCGCCGACGAGATCCTGGTTGCGGTCGAGCGCATCGAGGAGCTGCTGGAGCGGTATCCGCTGCGCGGCATCAAGGGCCCGATGGGCACCGCGCAGGACATGCTGGACCTCATGGGCGGCGACGAGGAGAAGCTTTCCCAGCTCGAGCAGGGCATCGCGGACGGCCTCGGCTTTGACCGCGTGTTTGATTCGGTGGGGCAAGTCTACCCGCGCTCCCTCGACTTCGACGTCGTGTCCTCGCTGGTGCAGCTGGGTGCGGGACCATCCTCGCTGGCCACCACGATCCGCCTCATGGCCGGCAACGAAACCGTCACCGAGGGCTTCAAGGAAGGCCAGGTTGGTTCCTCCGCCATGCCGCACAAAATGAACGCGCGTTCCTGCGAGCGCGTCGGCGGCTTCCAGGTCATCCTGCGCGGCTACCTCACCATGGTGGCGGATTTGTCCGGCCAGCAGTGGAACGAGGGCGATGTGTTCTGCTCCGTGGTGCGCCGCGTGGCGCTGCCGGACGCCTTCTTCGCCATCGACGGCCAGCTGGAGACCATGCTCACCGTGCTCGACGAGTTCGGGGCGTTCCCGGCCATGATCAACCGCGAACTGGACCGCTACCTGCCGTTTTTGGCCACCACGCGCATCCTTATGGCAAGCGTTCGTGCGGGCGTCGGCCGCGAGACGGCGCACGAGGTGATCAAGGAAAACGCGGTGGCCATGGCGTTGGACATGCGCGAGCGCGGCGCGGAGCAGAACCTGGTGGAGCGCTTGGCCACCGACGAGCGCCTGCCGCTGGATCAGGCTCAGCTGGAGGAGGCGCTTTCGGATCGCCACGCCTTCATCGGCGCGGCCGAGTCCCAGGTGGACCGGGTGCTCGCGAGGGTGCAAAAGCTTGTCGACGCGCATCCGCAGGCCGCCGCCTACACCCCGGGCGACATTCTGTAGCGCTTACCGCCAGGTCAGGGTGGCGTCGCGGGATTTGAGCTCGACGCCCCGGCCGATGATTCCTGGGTCCGCGCTGCCCTCCCAGGAGGCCACGAAGCCGGTGTAGGTTTCGTTGGTCTCGAGTTCGCCGGTGTAGCCGGTGATGTCCCAGTCGCCGCAGTAGTTGGGGTCGGCCACGTTGGCGGCGAGGTCGCCGTCGATAGGCAAAAGCTCCGGCAACGCAACCGTGACATCCATGGGAAACTCGCCGATGGCAACCGGCGTGAAGCTGACGGGGAAGCACACGATGGAGCGGGCGTGCTCGGCGCTGCGGGGCGCGCGGGTGGTGGTGGGCTCATCCACCGTGACCTCCCACTGCACCGGCACGTGGTAGCGCACGTCCTCGGTGAGGATCTTGGCGGTCTGGCCGAAACGGAATGTGGCGCCGTCGCGCGAAGGATAGAAATCCGGCATCTCTCCGCTGAACTCCGAAGGTGCGGTGCACGCTGCGAGGATGAGCGGGAGGAGGACAACGGTAGCGCGGTTTTTCACGGCGCATATACTAGCGCGCATGCGTCCAGAGCTTTCAGATTACTCACACATCTCCGGCGGCAAGGTTCGCGAGATCTACGAGGTGGATGAGCAGACCCTGCTCATGGTCGCGACAGACCGCATCTCCGCCTTCGACTTCTCCCTCGAACCGGCGATCCCGGACAAGGGGCGGATCCTCACCGCTACCTCCATGTTCTTCTTCGACCTGCTTTCCGACGTGCCGAACCACCTGGCCGGCCCGATCGACGACGAGCGCATCCCCGAAGACGTCCTCGGCCGCGCCATGGTGGTGAAGAAGCTGGACATGGTGCCGTTCGAGTGTGTGGCCCGCGGCTACCTCACCGGCTCCGGCAAGAAGGAATACGACGCCACCGGCCGAATTTGCGGCGTGAAGCTGCCCGAGGGGCTGACCGAAGCGTCGAAGCTGGACGAGCCGATCTTCACCCCCGCAACCAAGGCCGAGCAGGGCGACCACGACATCAACGTCACCTTCGAGCACATGGCAGGAAAGCTCGGCGCGGACCTCGCCGAGCGCCTGCGGGACGCCACGCTCGAGGTGTACCGCCGCGCCGCCGACTACGCGGAGACCAAGGGCATCATCCTTGCTGACACCAAGCTCGAGTTCGGCCTGGACGAAAACGGCGAGCTCGTGCTCGCCGACGAAGTGCTCACCCCGGATTCTTCCCGCTACTGGCCCGCTGACGGCTACGAGGAAGGCCGCAGCCAGCCCAGCTTTGACAAGCAGTACGTGCGCAACTGGCTCACCGGCCCGAAGTCCGGCTGGGACCAGGAGGAAGGCACTACGCCGCCAGAACTGCCCGGCTCCGTTGTGGAGGCAACCCGCGACCGCTACATCGAGGCGTACGAGCGGCTTTCCGGCCGCCGCTTCTCCGAGTGGCCGGGGGAGCATGCATGATCCCACCCGTAGCTGACAAGCGCCCGATTGTCCGCAAGTTCCACGGCCGCGAGTTCGTGGACAACTACGAGTGGCTGCGCGACAAGGACAACCCCGAAGTCATCGCGCACCTGGAGGCGGAAAACGCGTATACGTCTGAGCGTACTTCCGCATGGTCCGGGCTGGTGGACGACGTCTACGGCGAGATAAAGTCCCGCATCAAAGAGACCGACATGTCCGTGCCGCAGCGCCAGGGCGACTGGTGGTACTACGGCCGCACCATCGAGGGCAAGGACTACGGCATCTCCTGCCGCATCCCAACCGCGGATGACCCGTGGACCCCGCCTGAGGTCACCGAGGACATGCCGGGGGAGCAGGTGCTTCTCGACGTCAACGAGCTCGCCGCCGGGCACGAGTTCTTCGCGCTCGGGGCATCGTCCGTGTCCACCTCGGGCCGCCTGCTCGCGTACTCCTTCGACACCGAGGGCGACGAGCGCTTCACCCTGCGGATTAAGAATTTGGAGACCGGCGAACTGCTCGAGGACGAGCTCGAGGGGGTTTTCTACGGCGCGACCTGGGCGGGCGAGGACTACCTGTTCTACGTCCGCTGCGACGACGCCTGGCGCCCCCACCAAATCTGGCGCCACAAGCTGGGCACGCCCGCTGCCGAGGACGTGCTGGTGTACGAGGAAACCGACGAGAAGTTCGGCGTCGGCGTGGGCGCGGACCGCGCGGAACGCTTCCTCATGATCATCGCGTCGTCGTCGCTGACCTCCGAGTACCGCGTGCTCGACCTTGCAGACCCCACCGGCGAGTTCGAGGTGCTGTGGGAGCGCGAGGCCGGCATCGAGTACCACCCAGACTTCTGCGTCGTCGACGGCGAAGAGCAGTGGGTGGTCACGCACAACGCCCACGGAGCGAACTTTTGCGTCGCGACAACACCCGTCGGCGCTGTGCCTCCCCTGCGGGAACTGCCCGTGCTGGTGGAGCACTCCGAAACCGTGCGCGTCGAGGCGATCGACACCTACCGCGACTTCATGTTCATGGCCTACAGGCGCGGCGGGATCCCGCGGCTGGCCGTGGCGTCGCTCGACAGCGGTTTCGGCGAGTTCAAGGAGCTGGAATTCTCCGAGGAGCTCTACACCGTCGGCCTCGGCGGCAACCCGGAGTGGGACGCCCCGGTGGTGCGCATCGGGTACTCCTCCTACACCCAGCCCTCGCAGGTGCTGGACTACACGGTCGCAACCGGCGAGCTGACCCTGCTGAAGGAAAAAGAGGTCGAGGGCGGCTACAACCCGGACGAGTACGAAGCTTACCGCGAGTGGGCAACCGCCCCCGACGGCGAGCGGGTTCCGATTTCGGTTGTGCGCCGCAAGGGCGTCGAGGGTCCCGCGCCCGCGCTGCTGTACGGCTACGGCTCGTACGAGGCATCCACGGACCCCGGGTTCTCGGTGTCGCGGTTGAGTTTGCTCGACCGCGGCATGGTGTGGGTGTGCGCCCACGTGCGCGGCGGCGGCGAAATGGGCCGCGCGTGGTACGACAACGGCAAGATACTGCACAAAACCAACACCTTCACGGACTTCATCGCGTGCGCCGACCGCATCGTGGAGCTGGGGCTGACCACGCCTAAGCAGCTGGTGGCCGAGGGCGGCTCCGCCGGCGGCCTGCTCATGGGTGCGGTGGCAAACATGGCCCCGGAGAAGTTCGCCGGCATCCTCGCGATCGTGCCGTTCGTGGACCCGCTGACCTCCATCCTCAAACCCGAGCTGCCGCTGACAGTGGGGGAGTGGGAAGAGTGGGGCGACCCGTACCACGACCCCGAGGTGTACGACTACATGGCGACCTACGCCCCGTACGAGAACATCACCGCGCAGGACTACCCGGACATTCTCGCGGTGACGAGCTTGAACGACACCCGCGTGCTCTACGTCGAGCCCGCGAAGTGGGTGGCCAAGCTGCGCGAGGTGGGCACCGCAGGCGAGATCCTGCTGAAGACGGAGATGTCCGCAGGGCACGGCGGCGTGTCCGGCCGCTACGCCAAGTGGAAGCAGACCGCGTTCGAGTACGCGTGGACGCTGGTGAAGGCCGAGGCGGTTTAACCGTCCGGGTCGAATAGGGCAGGGTCCGGCGGGCGGTTGTGGTTGCCGCCGTGCCGGGACCTCGCCTTTTTGGCAAGCCTCTGACCAGGTGAATTGCGGTACTGGTAGGTGGTTGTGTGCCTGGGTGGGTCCCCGTTGGCGGGGTGGTAGTGCACGTCGCCGGTGTCGGGGTCCCGGCCGAAATGGCCTTTGTTTCCGGCACCGTCTTTGTTGTCGTTGTTGCACATGTGGTGCTCGCGGCACAGCAGCACCAGGTTTTCGATGCTGGTGAGCCCGCCACTGAGGTAGGAATCCAAGTGGTGGGCCTCGAGCTCGACACCCGGCTTGGTGCAGCCGTTCCACGCGCACACGCCCTGCATGGCCAGCAGCACGAGCCTCTGTTCCACGGAGGCCAGGCGGGTGCGTCCGAGGGAAAGCGGGACGCCGGTAGCGGAGTCGAGTTGGAGGATGAAGCTGTCCCCGGCAAGCCCCAAACGCACAATGTCGAGCGGGGTCAGCGACACCGAGGTGTTGGTGGGGAACTCGGTGAAGGCGTCCGCCTCCAAAAGGTCGTCGAGGGTCAGCGTGATCACCACCGTGCCCACGCCGCCCCGGGACTTCGTGGCAGCGTCGCCGTAGCGGTCGAGCACGTTCATGAGCTGGTCGAGTCGGCGCTGGTGTTTGCGCCGGCTGTCCCGCTTTGCGGCGTCCTCGCCCTCCATGTTGGACCCCATGTGGTCGCCGGCAGCGAGGCAGGCCTCCAGCTTCGCCCGTGACGCGGCGTCGAGGTAGCCACTGAAAGGGGAGCCGCCGTCCGCGTCCGGTTCCCCGAGCCAGATGCCGCGCTTCTTCCACGCGGCGAGGGGGTCCTTCTCGCCGTCGTAGTCGCGTCCGCGCTTGTTGGCGCGCTTGACCTGGTCGCGGACGAACTTCCGGAGTTCTTCGGCGGTGAGGGACTCGGCCGCCTCCATCGCTTCGGCCAGGATCTCCTGGTAGCCGGGGTTGGCGTGCTCGTTGAGGTCTTTCAGCGCGTCGGTGATGATGCGCTTCTTCTCCGCGTTGGCCTTCTCGGCAGCTCGTCGCGCCCGCTCCTGCGCCTCGCGCGCCTTCTTGCGGCGCGCTTCCGCCTCCTGCTCCTTGCGTTCGCGGTCTTCTTTGTTTTCGCTCGGCTCCGGCTCAGGCACCTCGGGTTCGCCGTAGAGCTTCTTGCCCTGCTCCAGGAGCGCGAATGCTTCTCGACGGGACAAGCCCAAGCTCCGTGTCAGATACTCCACGGCGTGGTTCGCGCCGACGAGGGCGCCGGCGCCGTCCCGGTCGCAGAGGAAGGCGAACGCGACGTCCGCGTTGGACAGCAACGGCAGGCAGGCGTGGAGGCGCTCCATGGCCACGTGGGTGGAGGCGAGGTGGAGGGAGTCCGGTTCCCGCATGACGTCGGCAAGCGACCTTAGCCCGGCGACGATTTGGTTGACCGCTTGGTCGAGCACTGCGCTCATCTGGAGCACCTCCTTTCATTGCACTTGGCTACGCATAGTAGAACCCCGTCCGACACGAGAAGGGCAGAGGGGAACACCCGTTCGAATCACCGTGATCTGCCAGCGGAAACACTGTAAGCAACTTCACCCGGCGCCAACTGTCTACGTGTGCGATAATTTCCCCTATGCCTGGGCGCGTGCTTGTCTCAATTTCCTCCATCTTCGACGCGACGTTGGAGGACGTTGCCAGCATGGTGCGCGACCTGGACCGCGAGGGGATGCCGGTGTCGCTGCTGGTGGCGCCGCACATCGACAAGAAGTGGCACTTGGCTAAAGACGGCGCCACGCGCTCCTGGCTCACCGAGCAGCTCGAACACCGCGCGCTCATGCTCAACGGTTTCGACCAGCCGGTGCAGGGAAGGCGCAGCGAGTTTGCCAGTTTGGGCGAGCACGAGGCGAGGCTTCGTCTCAAAGGCGCCACGCGTCAGATGTCGGCGCTCGGTTTCGACTTGGATATGTTCGCGCCGCCGCGCTGGCGCATGTCGGACGGCACGTTGAAGGTGCTCGACGAGTTCGGTTTTACCGTCGCCGCCTCCACGAAGGGCATCTACCGCATTAAGCGGGGCGAGTTTTCCCAGGCCCGCAACTTGTCGGTGGGTGAGGGGTACGGTGCGGCGAAGTGGTGGCGCCGCAACGTGATCAAGGCCGCCGAGCGCGGCGCGGAGAAGGGCAACACGATCCGTTTGTCGGTTTCCGGTCGCGAGCTGGGGCAGAAGAAGGTGCGCCGCGACTTCCTTGCCGCAGCCGCCGCCGCGGTGGAAAAGGGCGCTATGCCGGCGGACTACAGGGAGTACCGCTAGCCGCGTACCCGGCCGATCACTCGGCACACCAGGTAGATCCCGAAGGAGATAAAGGCCACGAACACGCTCACCGGCATACCTGGGGCGAGCGAAAGCACCATCCCGCCTACGGCCGCGACTTCCGCGAACACGATGGACAGCACCACCGCAAGCTTCGGGTTCGCCGTCACCTGAGCGGCGGACGCCCCCGGGGTGATCAGCAGCGACATCACCAGCAACGCCCCGACGATCTGCACTGACTGGGCCGACGCGATGCCCACGAGTACCGCGAACACCAGCGCCATCGTGCGCACGGGAACGCCGCACGCGGCGGCCATCACGGGGTCTGCGGAGGAGAACAGCAGCGGCCGCCACAGGACCAGCACGGCGCCTGCAACCAGCACCGTTGTGCCTGCCAGCAGCATCACGTTCTGCGCCGACACACCAACAATCTGGCCGGTCAGCAGCGCCAGCGCCCGGTTCGAATTCCCTGGATACAGGTGGATGAACAGCACGGACAAGGCCATGCCGAAGCTCATGGCCACACCTACCGCGGAATCCTGCTGGCCCTTCAGCCCCAGCGCCGCCAGCACCAGGGCAGCGACCACCGCGCCCGCCACGGCGCCGAAACCGACGTTGAGCCCGAAAAGCAGCGCCGCGGAGGCGCCCATGAGCGCGAGCTCCGAGGTCGCGTGCACCGAAAATGACATCTGGCGCAGCACGATCAGCGGTGCCATCACCCCGGACAGCACTCCCAGAAGCGCGCACGCCACAAGCGTCGTCTGCACAAAGTCCTGGCTGAGCAGGTTCGAAGTGTCCGCCAAAAACGCACTCACAGGACCACCATCCGTCCGTCAACTTCGACAACGTCCACGCGGGTGCCGTAGAGCTCGCTGAGCACCTCGGAGCGCATCACTTCGGAAACGCTGCCCACCACGTGGCCTTCCGGGCCGAGGTAGAGCACCCGGTCCACAACGCCCATCACCGGGTTGATCGAGTGCGTTACGCACACCACGGCCGCGGGGTGCTCGGCGAGGCGCTGCACGGTGTCGCGTGCGCGGGCGGGGTCGAGGGAGAGCAGGGGCTCGTCGCAAAGCAAAAGCTCCGGGTTTTGCGAAAACGCCTGCGCCTGACGGATGAGCTGCTGCTGGCCGCCGGAAAGCACCCCGACGCGGCGCTCGGAAAAACCTTGCGCCTCCACAGAAGCCAATTGCCTATCGACGTCCTCCGGTCTCGCCCGCCTTCCCATCGCCAACGCAACAAGGTCGCGCCCGCGCACCGGCAAGTCCTTCGGAAACATGTGCTGCTGCGGGATGAAGCCGATCTGCCCGTGGACTTTTGCTTGCCCAGAAGTGAGCTTGCGCGTGCCCATCAGCGTGCCCAGCAGGGTGGATTTGCCCACGCCGTTTGGGCCGAGCACCGCGATGAATTCGCCGGGCTCGACGGTGAGGGTGAGGTCGCGCCAGAGTGGTTCGACGGCGGCGCTGCGAAGCTCAGCGATCAAATTGGCAATTCCTAGTGGTGGTGGCCGGTCGGCTCGGCGTGGGCAGCGATGTCCGCAATCTGGTCGACGATCTCTTCGAAGTAGTCGAGGAAACGCTGGCCGGACGGCGGTGTCTCGCGGATTTCAACAACGGGAACATTATGCTCCTTCGCCGCATCCGCCAACCGCTGGGTCGCACTGTTGGTGCTCTGGGGGTTCACGAACAGCATGTCCAGCTCGCCGCGCTCGATCTGCTCCAGGAACGCCGCCACCGCAGATGCGGACGGCTCCTGGTGGTTCAGGCTGGCCTTGACGTATTCCTCGGGCGTGATGTCGTGCAGCTCTGTGCCCCACACAAGGCCGGCCGCGATCGGCTCAGTCATGCCGATGTGCACGTGCGGTACCGCGTTGAGCTTGGATTGGATGTCATCGATCCGCTGCTTGACGTCTGACGCGTCTCCGCCTGTGCGCTCCGCGACGTCTTCTGCGACCTTGCGGATTTTCTCCGGCGCGAACCAGGCGTGCTCGAGCTCGTCCAGGGAGTCGGGCATGTGCGCGTGGTCGTGGGCATGCTCGTGGTCGTGCTCGTCGAGAAGCGGGATCGCGTAGATGATGCGGTCCTGCTCAGCGGCGGTGTAGAGGGCGGCGTCGTACGCGCCCCCGTTGGCCACGACGGTGTTTGCGCCCTTGATGCGCGCGAGGTCCTTCGCCGACGGCTCGAAGTGGTGGGGGTCCACCGCGTCACCGGTGATGATCGCGTCCACGTCGCTGCCCGTGACTGCTGAGGCCACGTCTGCCCACACGTTCGTGGTGGCGACAATCTCCGCGTTATCCGCGGTCTCGGTGGAGCAACTGCTTATCGACGCCCCTACGGCCACCACCGCAGCCACCACACCAACACTGTATTGAAAACGATAGCGCATAAGGGAAATTAAACCACTACTGGAAACCATTTTCAAAACAGGAAGCCCCGGCCCGGATCGACCGGGACGGGGCTAGCTGCGCGAGCCTACGCGCTTACTTGGAGGAGCCACCCTCGGTGGAGCACAGCGTGGCCAGCGTGGCGATCGCCGCGACGGCCAGCGCCACACCCGCAGCCTGCTGCATCTCCGGGGAGATCGGCAGCTGGTTCTGCACCGATGCACCAACCGCATCGACCTGCTCCTTCACAGGCGCCAGCGCCGGGATGTCCATGGTTGCAGCCAGACCGAGCGGGATCAGCGCCAGCAGCGGCAGCGCCATGATGCCCACGGACGGCAGGCAGCGGTCACTCACGCTGGAGCCCTCGCCAGCCGGGGCGTTAGCGCCGTCGTTGCCATCCTTGCCGTCGGCGCCATCGGCACCCTTCTCGCCGTCCTTGCCGTCCTTGCCCGGCTTGCCGTCTTGGCCGTCGCGACCATCAGCACCGTCTGCGCCCTTCTCGCCGTCCTTGCCGTCCTTACCGTCAGCACCGTCAGTACCAACAACACGGCCCAAGTTCTGGGTCTCGCCGTCGGTGTAGGTGAGGACAAGCTCGCCGTTCTTGTTGACGGCAGCCTCGGCGATGCCTCGACCGTCGGTGCCTGCGGTGCCGTCCTTGCCGTCGCGGCCATCGGCGCCGGTGTCGCCCTTGTCGCCCTTCGGGCCCTGCTTGCCGTCGGCACCGTCCTTGCCCGGCTTGCCATCGACGCCGTCCTTGCCGTCGCGGCCATCGGCGCCGGTGTCGCCCTTGTCACCCTTCGGGCCCTGCTTGCCGTCGGCACCGTCCTTGCCGTCGCGGCCATCGGCGCCGGTGTCGCCCTTGTCACCCTTCGGGCCCTGCTTGCCGTCGGCACCGTCCTTGCCCGGCTTGCCATCGACGCCGTCCTTGCCGTCAATGCCGTCGCGGCCGTCTTTACCAGGTTTGCCGGTGTCGCCCTTGTCGCCCTTGTCGCCCTTCGGGCCCTGCTCGCCGTCGGCACCGTCCTTGCCCGGCTTGCCATCGACGCCGTCCTTGCCGTCAATGCCGTCGCGGCCGTCTTTACCAGGTTTGCCGGTGTCGCCCTTGTCACCCTTCGGGCCCTGCTCGCCATCGGCACCGTCCTCGCCAGTGACCTTCCCCAGATCTGCGGTCTCACCGTCCGAGTAGGTAACGATCAAGTGTCCCGCGTCGTTGACCTCGAACGACTTCACACCACGACCGTCCTTGCCAGGTGCGCCGGTGTCGCCCTTGTCGCCCTTCGGGCCCTGCGCACCGTCGGCACCGTCCTTGCCGTCCTTGCCAGGTGCGCCGGTGTCGCCCTTGTCGCCCTTCGGGCCCTGCGCACCGTCGGCGCCGTCCTTGCCGTCCTTGCCAGGTGCGCCGGTGTCGCCCTTGTCGCCCT
>NZ_JAKRMZ010000035.1:0-20925 GCF_022345915.1 Corynebacterium sp. ACRQP
CCGCCACCCCCGCCGACGACAACGGGCCGGCCCCACTGGAGGACACCGCCGACGCACCCGGGACCGAGGCCGCCGACGTAGAGGAACCCGCCGCGCCCGAGCCGGCACCGGTGGAGCGCTCCCTGCCGGAGCCGGACCCGCTCTACGCCACTCCCCTGTCCATGCGCCCGAACGAGATCCAGGCGCGCCTGCGCGCCGGCGCCACCGCCACCGAGTTGGCCGAGGAGATGGGCGTGGCGGAAAGCCGCCTGGACGTCTACGCCCACCCGGTGCGCCTCGAGCGCGCTCAGGTGGCGGAGGCCGCGAAGCAGTCGCACCCGGTGCGCGAGGACGGCCCGGCCAAGCAGACCCTGTTTGAGATCCTGGCCACCGCGTTCGCGGCCCGCGGGCACTCGATCAGCGACGCGGAGTGGGACGCCACCCGCGAGCAGGGCGACAGCTGGGTCGTCCACGTCACCTGGAAGGCAGGGCTGACGGAGAACGAGGCGCTGTGGACCTTCAAGCGTTCCATGGGCTCCGCCGCCCAGACGGAGGCGCGCAACGCCATGGCCGCGGACCTGACGGACCCGGATTTCGCGCAGCCGGTGCGCTCGCTGTCCGCGGTGCGCGCTGACCGTGCCGACGTCAGTGACGAGGACGTGGCCGATGACGCTCCCGAAGCTGGTGTCACGGAGTTGCCGGTGGAGGGCAAACCGGAGGTCGTCGATACGCGAGACGATGTGCTCGAGGGCGACTTCCTGCGCCACCCGGACGAGGACGAGCAGCCGAAGAAGCGCCGCCGCAAGGCTGTCACCCCGCACTGGGAGGACGTGCTGCTGGGGGTTCGCACGAACACCAAGCGCCCGAAGCGCTGAGCATCTTAGGATGTGTGCATGAGTTTCCCAGCGGTTCTTACGCTTTGGTTTGTCAACACCGCCGATCCGGCTGGCGTGCTCGAGCGCGAGCCGAAGGCCGACCGCGGGTTCGGCCGCAAGCTGCTTTCCCAGGTCAACCCGGCGTGGCCGATCACCCCGATCGGTTCGTTCCCGCTGAACCGCTCTTCGGTGCCGGGCCGCGACGAGTTCTACATCGCAGGCTTCCCGGGTGTTTCTGTGGTGCGGATGCTTGTCGACGACTGCTCGGCCCTGTCCACCACCACCCCGTGGCTTTCGGCCCTTCCCGCCTCGGACGTATTTGTCATCGCCACCGGCACGGACAGCGACTACGGCGGGTTCGCCCACTTCACCGGCGAGACGGTGGTGCGCAGCTTCAGCGCCACCCGCACCCAGGTCATCGAGGATATGGGCCTGCCGGAGCCGTTCGAGGCGCCGTATTGGGCCGGCGAGCGCGCCGAGGCCGCCGGCGGCATCTCGCTGCCGTTCGAGCCGCGCGACTTGGCCTTGTCCGCGGAGCGGCACTGGTTGGGCGTGGACATCGGCGAGGACGGCCCCGACATCAACGTCGTCGGCTACGCGGTAGACGGCCGCCCCGAGCCGAAGATCGAGGAAAAGAAGGCGCCCGCTGTGAAGTCAGTGGACGCGGTGGCCGCGAAGTTCGCGGAGAAGTCGAAAGCGTACGACGACTACGAGGACGCCCCCGAGGACCAGCGTGGCGACGAGTTCGCCGAGCTTGCCGACGCCTCCGTGGCCGCCGCAAAGCGCATCGGCCGGGGCCTGCGTTCCCGCGCGGCAGAGCTGTGGAAGACGCTTGCGCAGCGCATCCGCCACTTCGATAGGTAAAAGCTCTCCCCTAGCGCGAGCTTGCGAGCGCTAACGGTTTCTTTCGTAAAACGCGATCGCGGCGGACGTCGCCACGTTGAGCGAGTCCGTGCCCGGCGCCATGGGGATCTTGGCGCGCACGTCGGTGGCGCGCATCGCGTGCGGGGTCAGGCCCGGGCCCTCCCCACCGACCAGAAAGGCCACCTTGTCGTGCCCCTGGATCGCGTCTTTGAGCTCGACGGCGTCGTCGGCCGGGGTAAGCGAGACGAGCCACCAGCCGGCCTCGCGCAGCTCATCCAACGAGCGCTGCCACGTCGTCGGTGTGCCGTCGAGGTGCGCGAACGGGGTGCGCAGGACGTGCCCCATGGAGACGCGCACGCTGCGCCGGTACAGCGGGTCGGCGGTGGCGGCGCCGAAGAGCACACCGTCGACCCCCATGCCGGCGGCGTTGCGGAAGATGGACCCGATGTTCTCGTGGTCGCCTACGCCTTCCAAGATCACGAGGGTGCGTGCGCCGTCGAGCACCTCGGCGACGGAAAGCGGCTCCGGCTTGTCGGCGGAGACCAGCAGCCCCCGGTGCATGTCGTATCCGGCAACCTCACCCATGATGCCGCGGGTGATCTGGTAGACCGACACGCCGCGGCGCTCGAGCTCGTCGCCGTAATCGGCCATGAAGGATTCCAGCCGCCCGCCGAAGCCGAACACGGCACGCACCGGGAAGCGGGATTCCACCAAGCGGCCGGCCACGAGCGGCCCCTCGGCGAAGACGAGCCCTTTTTCCTTGTCCGAATGCTTCAGGTCGCGGATGTCGTCGAGGCGGGGGTCCGACGGGTCGTCGATAGGCACAAGCATTTAGCTCAGCGCCGCCATGATCGGTCCCTGCGCGAAGTACACCACGAACAGGGCGGAGATGAGCCACATGATCCAGTGGATGTCCTTCGCCTTGCCGGCGAACAGGCTCATCAGGGTAAACGAGATGAAGCCGACGCCGATGCCGTTGGCGATGGAGTAGGTCAGCGGCATAGTCACGATGGTCAGAAACGCCGGCAGCGCGACGGTGAACTCGGACCAGTTAATCTGGCCGACCTGCATCATCATCAGCGCACCGACGACCACCAGCACGGGGGCCGCGGCCTCGATGGGCACGATCTCGTAGAGCGGGGTGAAGAACATCGCGACCAGGAACAGCACGCCGGTGACCACGTTGGCCAAGCCGGTGCGCGCACCGTCCGCGATGCCTGCCGACGAATCCACGAACACCGTGTTCGACGACGCGGAGGTCGCACCGCCGACGACGGCGCCGAAACCTTCGACGACCAGGGCGCGCTTCATGTCCGGCAGCACGGCGTGCTCGTCGGTAAGCCCGGCCTGGCGGCCGAGCGCGGTCATGGTGCCCATGGCGTCGAAGAAGTTCGCCAGCACAAGGGTGAACACGAGCAGCGACGCGGAGATCACGCCGATGTTCACAAACGCGCCGAACAGGTCCACGTTGCCCACGATGGACAGGTCCGGGACGCCGCCGAAGCTCTCCGGCAGGCCCGGCACCGCCATGCCCCAGCCCTCCGGGTTGTCGGCAGAGGAGCCGGCGCCGGTCAGCGCCTCAACCACCATGGCGATGACGGTGGTGAGCAGGATGCCGATGAACAGGCCGCCGCGGATGTTGCGCACGACCATGAAGCCGCAGATGAACAGGCCGATGATGAACACGAAGGTGGGCCAGGCCGCAATCGAGCCGCCGGTGCCCAGCTGCACCGGCACGGTGGTCATGGCGGCGTCGGGGATGCGGCGGACAAAGCCGGCGTCCACGAGCCCGATGGTGGCGATGAACATGCCGATGCCCACGCTCATGGCCACCTTCATGGAATCCGGGATGGCGTTGAACACGGCGGTGCGGAAGCCGGAGATGGCCAGCAGCACGATGATGATGCCGTCGATGACCACCAGCCCCATCGCTTCCGGCCAGGTCAGCCCCTGCTGCCCCACCATGGTCACCGCGACCAGGGTGTTGATGCCCAGGCCGGTGGCGATGCCGAACGGGTACTTGGCAATCGCGCCGAACAGGATGCTCATCACGCCGGCGGCCAGCGCCGTGGCTGCGGCGACCTGCGGGATGCCCAGGACCACGCCTTCGCGGTCCGGGCTGGTGCCGATGATCAGCGGGTTGAGCAGCACGATGTAGGCCATCGCGAAGAACGTCACTACCCCGGCGCGCACCTCGGTGCCGACCGTGGATCCGCGCTCGCTGATGTGGAAGAAGGCGTCCAGCGCGCCGCGCGGCTGCGGCTGGTCCTTATGCAGTTTTGCTCCGGTGGTGGTACTCACGTCGCATTAGTGTCGCACCCTGCCTGCGAAAACACCAATCGTTGGGACTCACCAACGATTATTCCCCCACGGTGGTGTCCGAGTGCGCCCCGCAGCCATAGGAGGAGGCCACCACGTGCCCGTCCGCGGAGTACTCGTTGGCGCAGATGCCGAAGTTCTCGCCCACCGGCTGGTCCAGCGGGATGTAGAAGGCGCAGGAGCGGCACGACAGCGCGGCCTTTTCGGCGAACTCGCTGTTGGGGCCGAACTCGCCGGTGCGCCAGCGCTTCTTCGCGTCCTCCAGGCCGGTGGTGGTGAGGTAGCGCTTGGTTTCGCGGCCGGTAAACGTGACGGCCTCGCGGGAAAAGGAGTCGTCGGTGACGCGGTCGTCGTCAGGCGAAAGCTCCATGATGTCGCCCGGGCCCAGGTCGCCGGGGCGCAGGCGGTCGGAGTACGGCACCCAGTCCGGCGCTTCGAGCGCGCCTTGCGACGGCACGAGCGCGACCTCGTTGACGGTGACCCAGTCCGCCCCGTCGGCGCAGGCCACCACGGCGTTCCACTCCCAGCCTGCGTAGCCGGGCACGTCGGCGGCGAAGCGGTGGGTGGCCACGTTGCGGCCCAGCCCGGTCACGCCGATGTGCTCGCCGACTTCCCCGTCGGCGATCTCGGCCAGCGCCTCCCGAGCAGTGGCGACTGCGTCGGTGGACAGCAGGGGGCTGCGCTTTCGAGGGTTGCGGGATCGGTTGTTGGATCGTGACACGGTTCCCCATTATTGCCCACGTGGTGCAGGATGGGTGGCATGGGTCGATTCACGCTTGCCGCCGTCTGCTCCGCGCTCGCCATGCTTGCGGGCTGTTCCTCCCCCGAGACCGCGGGGCCGGACACGCAGCGCCTCACCGCGCACGTCGAGGAGCGCCTGCCCTTCGACGACACCAGCTTCACCCAGGGCCTCGAGGTCGCCGAGGACGGCACCATCTACGTCGGTACCGGCCAGGTGGGCGAATCGCGTCTGTACACGCGCACGCCCGAGGGCGAGGAATTGCGCTCCGTTGATTTGGATCCGGAGTTCTTCGGTGAGGGCATCACGCTTCACGACGGCATCCTGTGGCAACTGACCTGGCAAAACGGCACCGCAATCAAGCGGGATGCCACGACGTTGGAAGAAACCGGCCGGGCAGACTTCGCCGGCGAGGGCTGGGGCCTGTGCTCCCGCCCGGACGAGGACGAGCTGATTTTCTCCGACGGCACGGCCGAGCTGCGCCGCATGGACCCGGAGACCTTCAAGGAGCGCCAGCGCTTCACCGTGACCATGGACGGCCAGCCGGTCGAGGGCCTCAACGAGCTCGAGTGCGTGGGCGACGAGGTCTACGCCAACGTGTTCACCACCACCAACATCATGCGCATCGACGCTGACTCGGGGAAGGTCACCGCCGTCATCGACGCCTCCGGGCTGGAAAACAACGCCGATCCGGATCCGAACAACGTGCTCAACGGCATCGCGCGCATCCCCGGCACCGATGAGTTCTACCTGGCCGGCAAGCGCTGGCCAGACATGTACCGCGTGACGTTTAAGCCCGAAACCGCGGCCAAGTAGGATCTTGCGCCATGGCACGCAAACGCGCAGCAACTCAGCAGTGGAAAGTCTTGGCCATCGCCCTGGTGGGCGTGGTGGTGCTGGTGGGGGCGGTCTACGCCTTCATGAGCTACCAGCAGAACAAGCCGGGCATCCCGGTGCGCGACCTCGAGGTCGCCGTGGCCGCCGGCGGGCAGACCGAGCAGGTGCCCGTATATACAGTGTGCGAACTGGACGTGGAGTGCCCCGGCGGTGAGCCGCCAAGCGTGCGCCTGCCCGATCAGGGGGATGTGACCTTCACCGTGCCCCGCGAGATCGAGCGCAACAGTTGGCGCCTGCTGCTCATCTACGACGACCCGGCCGCGAACACCGAGCGCGTGTTCACCTCCGGCGAGTCCGGCGAGGAAACCGCCCCGGCGGTGACCGAATCCGGCGCAAAGCTCGTCGTCGCCGAGATCACCACCCTGGACATTGAAAAAGGCGATGACGGGGAAGAAACTCCCGTCATCGCCACGTGGTCCGTCGGCTTCGACTAAGCGTCCAGCTCCCTGGCCACCGCCCGCAGGATCTCCGCGACCTGGCGGCCCTCCTTGCGGTCCGGGTAGCGGCCGTTGGTCAGCGCGGGCTGGACCTGCGTCTCAATCAGGGTCATGACATCGGCCAGCATGCTGCCCAGCTCCTCCGGCTTGCGGCGGTGCACGGGGCGGCGCTTCGGCTCATCGAGCACCTTAACGCGCAGAGCCTGCGGGCCGCGGCGGCCGGCGGCGAAATCGAACTCGATGCGCTGGCCGGCGACCAGCTCGTCCACGCCATCGGGAAGCACGGACTTGCCGATGAAGACGTCGTCGTCGCCCGGGTTGGACGCGAAGCCGAAGCCCTTCTCGGTGTCGTACCACTTCACCTTTCCAATAGGCATGGCATCCTCCTTCAGGTTCCGGTACATGGCCCGCCGATTGCAGGCCAAAATAAAGGCTTTACACTACACCTCCGCCCCGAAAACCGCGACTGTGACCCAGAACACCAAAATTCAATCACCCTCGCGCGACCTGCATAAACATTGATCCACATAGTCACACAAGCACCATTTCGTGCCGGTTGCGTGACACAATCGTTACAAATGGTTAGGCTGTCCCGAGAATTGGCGGTCAACGACGAGAGGAAACGAATCATGGGACGCCACTCCAAGAAGACCACCCCCAGGGGCAATAAGGCTCTGGCAGGTACCGCAGCAGTTGCAGCACTGGCAGGCATCGTCGCCCCGCAGGCAACCGCAGCACCGGATTCCGACTGGGACAAGCTCGCACAGTGCGAGTCCGGCGGCAACTGGGCAATCAACACCGGCAACGGCTACTACGGCGGCCTGCAGTTCAACTACGGCACCTGGCAGGCGTACGGCGGCGGCGAGTTCGCCCCGACCGCAGACCAGGCCACCCGCGAGCAGCAGATCATCATCGCTGAGCGCACCCTGGCACAGCAGGGCTGGGGCGCATGGCCGGCCTGCTCTGCGCGCTACGGCCTGAACTCCGCACCGACCAACCGCGACGCGCAGGCAGCGCAGGCCGCTCCGGCTCCGAAGCCAGCCCCGGCACCTGCACCGGCCGCCGCAGCTCCGGCCGCACAGACTTCCTCCACCGGCACCGAGACCGATGAGCTGTACGCGAAGCTGCGCACCGCCATCAACGCCCTCGGTTTCCAGGTCCCGGCTTCCGTCCAGGACAACTACGCCGCGAACCGCAACGACTACAACGCGTTCTACGCAGCCAACCAGCCGCTGGTGGACGCCGCCCTGGCCGGCGACTACGCCAAGGTCGCCCAGCTCGTCGGCGCCAACTTCAGCACCCAGGTCAACGACACCCTGGCTTCCCTGCAGCAGGCCTACCTGCCACGCTAAGCGCTGAAGCACTGACACATTGAAACCCCGCCTCCGGGCGGGTTTTCTTTTTGCCCCAGCCAGACCGTCTAGCACGGAGGGCAAACCTGCTAGACGATCACGATCCGCGCCATACGTTTCCCCAGGTCGTATTGCGCTTGATTGTCAATAAGCGCCGGATCGTCTAGCAGTCCACCGACTCTGCTAGACGATCAGCGCAGAGACCACGCGCGCCCCCAAACACACGAAAAAGGTGGCCCCGCCACGGGGGTCACCTTTGGTACGTCGCTAAGCGAAAGCTAGCGGTTGATGCGCGTGGTCGGGTGGACGTAGCCGGTCTCCTCCGCCTTGAGCGGCAGGATCAGCTCGTCGCCGAACGGGCTCGCGGCGCCGGTGAGCTTGGAGGAAATCTCGGTGACCGGGTGGCCGTTACCAGGGGTGTGCGTGGGCCACGCCGGGTTCGCGCGACCGATCTTCTCTACATCTTTAGCCATGCCCCTCATTCTTTCACGCCGGGCAAGAAAACGCACGTAAACTCACCCCCGCAATGTCTACCTTCCCCGAAATCTTGCAGTCGCTTAGCGACGATCAGCTCCGCCTGCTCATCCGCACCCGGCCGGATGCCTTCTTCCCCACCCCTCCCTCGGCTGGGTCGTTGGCCACGCGCCTAGGCCTGCCCGGCTCCGCGTCGCGGGCGTTGCGCCAGCTCACTGCCGCCGACTTGGCGGTGCTGGAGCGGCTCGCCGACGCCGGCGCGGAGCTCGACCCGGTGGACGCGGGCGAGCTCGGCGACGTGGCGCACCTGCGCGAGCTCGCCCTCGTCTTCGGGCCGGTAGAGGCGCTGCGAATCTCCCCCGGCACGCTCACCGCCCTGCCCCCTGGCTGGCGCGTGACCGACACCCTGCCGGAGGGCGCGGCCGAGGCGTTGGACGCGCTGCCCGCCCGCGAGCGCAAGGTGCTGGAAACCCTGGCCTCCTCGGGTGGGGTGGGCACGACCTCGGCGGCGGGGCCGGACGCGGACCCTTCAGCGCCGGTGGCGAAGCTGCTTGCGGCGGGCCTGCTGGTGCGGGTGGACGCGAACACTGTTCGGCTGCCGCGGCCGGTGCGCGACGCGATGCGCGGGATCACTCCGCGGGAGTTCCCCCTGGCACCGCCCGCAGTGGACGAGGTGGACCAGTCCGCGGTGGACGAGGCCGCGACCTCGGCGGGCTTGGACGCCGTGCGCCAAATGCGCCAGCTGGTCATGGCGCTCATGGACCGCCCGGTCACGCTGAACAAGGACGGCACCGTCGGCGTGCGCGCCGCGGCGAACCTGGAAAAGGAACTCGGCTTCGACCCGAGGCTATTGATCACCATCGGCGAGGCGGCGGGCCTTATCGGGCGCGGCAACGTCGACGACGAGGACGTGCTCGCCGCTACCCGCGACGCGCTGACCTGGATCGACGCCACGCTGTCGGACCAGTGGGCGATCCTCATGGTCGGCTGGGCCGCTTCCCCGTGGCGCTCTGACACCGTCGCAAAGCTTTTGTCCACGGACATGCACGCGCCCGCGGTGCGCCACGCCCGCACAACCATCCTGCGCCACGCGGGCAACGTCGACCAGCTGCTGTTCCACGCCCCGCTGGAGGCGAGCGGGTTCTCCCCGCAGCTCATCCAGGCGGTGGTGGATGAGGCCCAGTTCGTCGGCGCGCTCGCCGGCACCCCGCAGCCGGCGCAGTCCTCTCCCCTGTTGGCGTTGCTGGACGGCCGCGATGGCGAGGACGTCGCCGCCGCGGCCAAGCAGCTCGTGCCGGCGTCCGTCGACACGCTGATTGCCCAGGGCGACATGACAATGCTCGCCCCGGGCCCACTCGAGCCGGACATGGCGTCGTTTTTGGAGCGCATCGCCGAACTCGAATCCCCGGGCCTGGCCAGCGTGTGGCGGGTCACGGAGGCGTCGGTGCGCCGCGGCCTGGACGGCGGGCTCACCGCCGAGGAGGTCCACGCCTGGCTGGGCCGGCACGTCATGGGCAAGGTGCCGCAGGCAATCGCGTTTCTTGTCGACGACACCGCCCGCACCCACGGCGCCATCCGCGCAGGCAGCGCGCTGAGCTACATCCGCTCCGCGGACCCGGCGCTGATCGCCACCGCCGCCGAGCGCTGCGGCCTGCGCGTCCTCGCCCCCACCGTCGCGGTGTCGGACCAGCCGCTGACCAAGCTCATGGCGCAGCTGCGTGCGGCAGGGATGCAGCCCACCGCGGAGGACGGCACCGGCGCGACGCTGAACATGGCGCCCGAACCCGCGCTGGTCGCCGCTACCCCGTCTACCCTGCCGCGCACCCCAAAGGCCACCGAGGAGCAGGTCGAAGCCATCGTGTCCAAGCTGCGCGCCAACGCCGGCTCCGACACGGACACCGGGGCCGGCAACATCTTTGAGACGCTGCGGGCGGCGGCAAGGGCGAGGCGGCATGTGGCCGTCGGTTTCGTCGATAAGCAAGGGCGCGGCCGCACCCTCACCGTCCTGCCGCTGAGCGTGTCCGCGGGGCAGGTCGACGCACTCGACGAGGCCGCCGATCGCGTGGTGCGCATCGCACTGCCGCGCATCACCAAAGTGGTGCTGGCCTAGCGGCTGACGCGCTC
This sequence comes from Corynebacterium sp. ACRQP, assembly GCF_022345915.1. NCBI lineage: Bacteria > Bacillati > Actinomycetota > Actinomycetes > Mycobacteriales > Corynebacteriaceae > Corynebacterium > Corynebacterium sp. ACRQP. The sequence goes on from NZ_JAKRMZ010000035.1 coordinate 10,061, forward strand.
CAGGATTTCCAGGATGTGCTCGTAGTCCTTACCGGTCGCGGCGGTCAGCCCCAGCTCGCAGGTGCGGTTGGACGAGGCGTGCGTCGCGGAGCCCAGCTCCTCGGCCTGCGCCGCCTCGCGCTTCGTCGCGGCGTGGGTCAGCTCCGGGTGCAGCATGCCGCGGTCGCCCGCGTAGCCACAGCAGTTCCACTCGGCGGGCACGCGCACATCTTCGGCCGCGGCAGCAGCGACGCGCTCCAGCGTATCGACGATCCCAAGGTGCGTCGCCGAACACGTCGGGTGCAACGTCACAGAGTCCACCTTCTTCTTCACCTCGAGGCGCTCGAGCACCTGGTCTTCGACAAACTCGATGGCGTCGATGACGGTGATGCCGATGACCTCGGCCATGTCGCGGAAGCCGTGCGTGCAGCTGGACGCGTCCACGACCACCGGCAGGCGCCCGCCGTCGGTGGCGGCGATGAGCTGGTCGTTGACCCGGCGCTGCATGATGTCGTTGCCGGTGCTCATGCCTTTCGACGCCCACGGGGTCCCGCAGCACATCCCGTCAATCCCCTCCGGGACGACGAGCGCGAGCCCGGCGCGCTCCACCAGTTTCGCGAACGCCTCGGAGGCGCCGACGCCGTCGCCCTGCGGGCCGAACATGGAGTTCACGCAGGCGGGGACGAACACGCCGGCGGGCTCCGCGCCCGGCGCGCCGATGCGGGTGCCGAACGCCTTGGAGCGCTTCACCCCGCCCTTGGACAGCTCGGGGCGGTACTGCGGCACCGTGTCCTCGCCCACCAGGGCGCGGGCGACGTCGGTGACCTTCTGCACCAGTTTGGTCGGCAAGTAGTAAGCACCGGTCAGCGCGGTGGAAGCCAAGGTGTTGCCCGGCCCCCATGCCTTCGCTGCGGCCGCCCAGCCGGCGGATTCCGCGGCGCCCGCCTGGCCTCGGCGCAGCGATTTGATGAACTTGCCGGTGTCGATCTTCACCGGGCAGGCGGTGACGCACATGGAGTCCACGGCACAGGTGTCGATGCCGTCGTACTGGTAGGCCTCGTCGAGGTGCTTGACCAGCTCGGTGTCGCCTTCCTGGATCGCCTTCGCGCGGGCGCGGCGCACGACGATGCGCTGGCGCGGGGTCATGGTGATGTCGCGCGAGGGGCACACCGGCTCGCAGTAGCCGCACTCCACGCACGAGTCGATCTCGTCTTCCACCTGCGGGTTGAGCTTGAAGTTCTTCATGTGCTCGCGCTCGTCGTCGGTGATGATCACGCCCGGGTTCATCACCCCGCGCGGGTCGGCGGCGCGCTTGAGCTCCTCCATGACCTCATAGAGTTCATCGCCGTACTGGCGGCGCACGTACGGCGCCATCACGCGGCCGGTGCCGTGCTCGGCCTTCAGGTTGCCGCCGGCGCCGAGCACGAGGTCGACCATCTCCTCGTTGAAGCCGTCGTAGCGGCCCAGGTTCTCATCGCCCTCGAAGCGGTCGGTGATGAGGAAGTGGATGTTGCCGTCCTTAGCGTGGCCGAAGATGACGGCGTCGTCGTAGCGGTAGGCGTCGAAAAGCTGCTGCAGCCCGCCGCACGTGTCGGCCAAGTCGCCCACGGGTACCGCGATGTCCTCGAGCAGCGCGGTGGTGCCGGACGGGCGGGCCTCCGCGACCTGGGCGTAGAGGCCCTTGCGGAAGGCCCAGGCCTTGGCGGCTTCGGCGGCGTCGGTGGTGAACGCGGCCGGGGTCTGCAGCTCGAAGCCCTCCAGCAGCTTCGCGCCGGCGGCCTCGTATTCGCGCAGCTCGTCGGCCTCGTTGGCGTGGTACTCGATCAACAGCGCGGCCTGGCCGGACAGTTCGAAGCCGGTGATCTGCTCCGGCACCGAGTCGAAGGTGCGGCCGACCTTGATGGAGCGCGAGTCCATCAGCTCAAGCGTGGCGGCCTTCGAGTCGAACAGCGCGGGCAGCGAGCGCGTCGCCGCGTCCAGCGTCGGGTACACCGCGATGGTGGTGGTCTTCAGCTTCGGCACCTCGATGGTGCGCAGCACAGCCTCCGCGATGAACGCGAGCGTGCCCTCGGAGGCGACCAGCAGGTGCATGAAGATGTCCAGAGGCGACTCGTAGTCCAGGAACGCATTCAACGAGTAGCCCATCGTGTTCTTCAGCGCGAAGTGGCGCTCGATGGTGTCCACGGATTCCTTGTTCTCCCGCACGCGCCGCTTGAGGCGCTCCAGCTTTGCGACGAGCTCCGCCTCCTCCCGCGCAAACTGCGCCTCCGCGTCCTTATGCGCCGTGTTGATGACGGTGCCGGAGGGCAGCACGAACGTCATCGATTCGATGGTGTTGTAGGTGTTGTACTGCGTGCCGCAGGCCATGCCGGAGGAGTTGTTGGCGATCACGCCGCCCATCGTCGCCGCGCCTTCGGACGCCGGGTCCGGGCCGATCTTGCGGCCGTACGGGGCGAGGTGGGCGTTGACCTGCCGCACCGTAGAGCCGGGCTGGACGCGCACCCGCGCGCCGCCGTCGAGGACCTCCACGCCGCGGAAGTGCTTGCGCACGTCCACCAGCATGCCCGCGCCGCCGGCCTGGCCGGACAGTGAGGTGCCGCCGCCGCGCAGCACCACCGGGGCGCCGGAAGATGCTGAGGCGCGGAAGGCCGCCGCCACGTCGTGGGCAGTGCGGGCCTCCACCACCACGTCCGGGGTGTAGAGGAAGTGCGACGCGTCGTGGGCGTACTTGATCCGGTCGATCGAGCGGGTGGAAAGCGCCTGGTCGGAGCCGAGTTCGCGGGATAAATGCTCTGCGGGGGAGGAAATGGTTGTGGTCATGAATCCATGCTAGCCCCCTGTGAATTCGCAGAATGCATTTCACAACTGTTGACAAAGCGTTGGGTTTATACAACACTTCATTGCATGTCGCCGAAGAAGCTACCGAAGGACCCGATATATAACCGGGTCCGTGTCCTCCGCGCCGAACGCGACATGACACGGACCCAGCTCGCAGAACTGATCAACGTCAACCCGCAAACCGTCGGCGCGCTCGAGCGCGGCGACCACTCCCCCAGCCTGGACCTGGCCTTCCGCGTCTGCGAGGTCTTCGACCTCCCCGTCGAGGCCGTGTTCTCCCGCACCGAGTTTCCCCCTATGTCGAAGGAGCTGTACACCAAATGAACCGCATGGACCGTGAGAGAAAAACAAAAGCGCTCATTGCCATTTTCTTCTTAGCCATGCTCTTTTTCATCGTCTGCACCGCACTCCAGCTAACGCTGAGCCAGTGGTGGCTATCGACCTTGTCGCTCGCTTCCGTCATAATCAGCGTGCTCGCATTGGCACAGATCAGAGCGGAGAACGGCAACGCCGACACCATTCCAGAGGACCAGCTCGACGAGTACGAGCGCAGCGTGCTGGACACCTGGCGCAAGCGTGCGATGAAAGCATTCGCTCTGCTCAATGGCATCGGCGGTTTCGCTTTCATGCTTACCGGTGAGCTGCTTGACGGACCTGGCAGCACTGCCTTGGTAGCCGCCGGGTACTTCATGCTGTTCACCTTCCTCATCGTCTACCCGCTGCCCATGGTCGGCTTCGCTGTTACGTTTAACCGCAAGGAGGACAAGTGACCACAATCGAAATCCGCGACCTGAACAAGCGCTTCGGCGACGTCCACGCCCTCGACGGCATGAGTTTCACCGTCCACGACGGCGAAATGTACGGCTTCGTCGGCTCCAACGGCGCCGGCAAGTCCACCACCATGCGCATCGCGCTCGGGGTGCTCGCCGCAGACTCCGGCGAGGTGCTCCTGGACGGCCGCCCGCTTGACGACGACACCCGCCGCCGCATCGGCTACATGCCCGAGGAGCGCGGCCTGTACGGCAAAGAGAAGATCCTGGAGCAGCTGGTCTTTCTGGCCAAGCTGCACGGCGTCGACGGCAAAGCCGCCAAGCAGCGCGGCACCGAGCTGCTCGAGGAACTCGGCCTGGGCGAGCGTGTGAACGACAAGCTCGACGACCTCTCCCTGGGCAACCAGCAGCGCGTCCAGCTCGCCGCCAGCCTCATCCACGACCCCGACATCCTCATCCTTGACGAGCCGTTCTCCGGCCTCGACCCCGTCGCCGTGGACGTGATGAGCACGATGCTCACCGACCGCGCCCGCGCCGGCGTGCCCGTCATCTTCTCCTCCCACCAGCTGGATCTGGTGCAGCGGCTGTGCGACCGCATCGGCATCGTCACCCGCGGCCGCATGGTGGCCGAAGGCACCGTCGACGAGCTGCGCGCCCACGGCCCCATCCGCTTCAAGGTGGGCACCCAAGCCCGCGGCTGGATCCCGGAGGGCATGAAGCTTATCGACGACTCCGCCACCCACGTCATCCTCGAAGCCCCGAGCGTCCAGGACGACCAGCGCATCCTGCAGGCCGCCATGGCCGCAGGCCCCGTCCACGAGTTCACCCGCGTCGTGCCCGACCTGGCCGACCTGTTCAAGGAGGTTGTGCAGTAATGCAGACTTACTCCCCCATGCACACCATCACCACCACCGCGGCGCGCGAGATTCAGATCCTGCTGCTGAAAAAGGGCGTGGTCATCACCTTCGTCATCCTGCTTCTGGCCATGGTCGGCTTCATCGGCTTCGCCTCCTGGCAGAAGAGCAAGGACGACGCTGAGGGCGGCGACGCGAAGACTGCGGTGGCGACCGTAGGCGTCGATAAGCAATTGCTCGACGGCGCCGGGTACGACGCCCGCGAAACTGCGAGCCGCGACGACGCAGTGCAGTTGGTGCGCGACGGCGACGTCAAGGCCGCGCTAGTGGCCGAGGGCGACCAGTGGGAAGTGATCTCGGACGGCACCCCGTCGGCGGGCCTCATGGAGGGGATGGAGGCGCTCGCCGACAGCTACACCCGCGCCGAAACGCTGGACACGCTGGGCATTTCGCCCGCGGATTACGAGGCGGCGTCCCGCAGCATCGACATCGTGCCTGTGGACGTGGACGAGGCCAGTGGCGAAGACTTCGAGCAGCAACTGCTTCGCCTGCTCACCACATTCGTGGCGCTGATGGTGGTGATCTTCACCGTGATCACCTTCGCCGCGCAGGTGGGCAGCCGCGTGACCGAGGAGAAATCCTCCCGCGTGGTCGAGCTCGTGCTCGCCTCCGTGCGCCCGCTGGATTTCCTGGCCGGCAAGCTGCTGGGCACACTCGTGCTGGGCTTCCTGGCCACCGCCGTGCTGCTCATCGTCGGCGGCGTTGGGCTGAAGGTCTCCGGGCTCGTGGACGACATCGCGTTCGACTGGTCCGTCCTCCCCGTGCTGCTGATCGCCTGGCTTCTGGCCATGCTGTTCTTCGGCGCCCTCTACGCCGCCGCCGGCGCGATGGTGCAGCGCACCGAGGACCTGCAGTCCACCCAGATGCCGATCCTGCTGCTCATCATGGCTTCCGCCTACATCCCCGGCTTCGGCTGGATGAACACCGATGCCACCTGGATGCAGGTAATGAGCTGGATCCCGCCGTTTTCCATCTTCGCCGCGCCGCTGTCGTATGCCGCCGGGGACTTCACCGCGCTGCAGCTGGCCGGCTCGTTTGTCCTCGCCGCTTTGGCGACGGCGCTGGCAGTGTGGGCCGCCGCCCGCATCTACAAGCGCACGATCCTGAACAACGGCAGCGTGACCAAGTGGTCGCAGCTGCTGCGCAGGGGCTAGGGGTCGATGTGCATCACTAGATCCATACTTTGGTGAAGCACACGGACCACATCGATCGCAGCGTCCTGTTCACGGTAGAAGATGATGTGGCTTCCTATCGCTTTCTTCCGGTAGCCAGGGCGCACTTCGTCCGCCCATCGCCCGAGCCGTGGATTTTCGCTGATGAAGTCCAGCATCTGGAGAATCCCGCCAACATATCGTTCAGCTTGATCCAGCCCCCATCGTGTGGCCGTGTAGGACCAAATTTCTTCGAGATCGACCTCTGCCTGGCGCCTAAGCCGATATTTCATGCTCGTTCTTCATTCGCTCTATAAACGCTCCCGGGTCAAAGTCCTGGACGACTTCGCTGTTTTCCCCCTTTTCAAGCGCGGCGTTAAGAAGAGCGAATTTCCTCTCCCGCTCCTCCACGAGCCGCAGCCCCTCGCGCAGGACTTCGCTGGCGGATGCGTAGCGGCCGTCCTGGATGAGCCGGGCGATGAACTTGTCGTAACGTTCGCCGAGTACAACTGAAGTGTTTTTCGCAGCCATGCACCGTAGACTACCAAGTCCTACTAACACGAAGGAGTAGATCGCATGGCTCTCGGCGACGGCCCCCTGATCGTCCAATCGGACAAGACCGTCCTGCTCGAAGTCGCGCACCCGGACGCGCCCAAGGCCCGCGCCGCGCTCGCCCCGTTCGCGGAGCTCGAGCGCGCGCCCGAGCACATCCACACCTACCGCATCACACCCCTGGCGCTGTGGAACGCCCGCGCCGCCGGCTTCGACGCCGAGCAGGCCGTGGACGTGCTCGAGCGCTACTCCCGCTTCCCGGTGCCGCAGGCGCTGCTCGTCGACATCGCCGAAACCATGGCCCGCTACGGCCGCCTCAAGCTGGTCAAACACCCCGCCCACGGGCTGATCCTAGAGGCGGACGACCCCGCGATCCTCACCGAGGTCACCCGCAGCAAGAAAATCCAGCCGCTCATAGCGAAGCCTATCGACGACACCACCGCCCCCGTCCACCCCTCCGCCCGGGGCCAGATCAAGCAGGAGCTGACCAAGCTCGGCTGGCCGGTGGAGGACCTGGCCGGCTACGTCGACGGCGAGTCCCACCCGATCGCGTTGAACCACGACGGCTGGGAGCTGCGCGACTACCAGCAGTACGCCGCCGAATCCTTCTGGGAGGGCGGCTCCGGCGTGGTGGTGCTGCCCTGCGGCGCCGGCAAAACCATCGTCGGCGCCGCATCGATGGCGCAGGCGCAGACCACCACGTTGATCCTGGTCACCAACACCGTCGCCGGCCGTCAGTGGCGCGACGAGCTGCTGCGCCGCACCACCCTCACGCCCGAGGAGATCGGCGAGTACTCCGGCGAGAAGAAGGAAATCCGCCCCGTCACCATCGCCACCTACCAGGTGGTCACCCGCAAGACCAAGAGCGAATACCGCGCGCTCGAACTTTTCGACTCCCGCGACTGGGGCCTGATCATCTACGACGAGGTCCACCTCCTCCCCGCCCCCGTCTTCCGCATGGCCGCGGACCTCCAGTCCCGCCGCCGCCTGGGGCTTACCGCCACGCTCGTGCGCGAGGACGGCCGCGAGGACGACGTGTTCTCCCTCATCGGGCCCAAACGTTACGACGCGCCCTGGAAAGAACTCGAGATGGCCGGCTACATCGCCACCGCCGAATGCGTCGAGGTCCGCACCACGCTCACCGACGAGGAGCGCCTCACCTACGCCACCGCAGAGACCCGCGAGCGTTACCGTCTGGCGGCCTGTTCGGCGGGCAAGCTGGAAGTCGTCGATAAGCTTCTTGCAACGCACAAGGGACAGCAGACCCTGATCATCGGCGCGTATGTGGAGCAGTTAGAGGAGATCGCATCGCGTATCGACGCTCCCCTGGTCGACGGCAAAACCACCACCAAAAAGCGCGAGGAGGCCTTCCAAGCCTTCCGCGACGGGGAAATCTCCACCCTGGTGGTGTCCAAGGTGGCCAACTTCTCCATCGACCTGCCCGAAGCCGCCGTGGCGATCCAGGTCTCCGGCACCTTCGGCTCCCGGCAAGAAGAAGCGCAGCGCCTGGGGCGGTTGCTGCGCCCGAAGGCCGACGGCGCCGAAGCGGTGTTCTACACCGTCGTCGCCCGCGACACCCTAGACTCCGAGTACGCCATGCACCGCCAACGCTTCCTCGCCGAGCAGGGCTACGCGTACCGGCTCGTGGACGCCGCCGACCTGTAAACCGCGACCTTTAAACTTGGAAGCCATGAGTGGCATGAAGGTATTCAAGTTCGACGTCGACGAGGACTTTGCAAAGCAGCACAACGAAATGGTGCGCGACACCCGCAGCCTTGTCGCCTCCGGTATCGCGATCTTTGTCATTTCCCTGATCGTCGGCGTTGCCGTGTGGTTCCTGGTGGACCCGTCGTCGCCATGGCACTGGCTGGGCTCCTTTGGCGCCGTGCTTTTCGGCATTCTGATGCTGGTGGTGGCACTGCTGATCCCCCGCAGCGTGGGCAAGACCCAGGATATTTACGACTCCAACCCCCTCGCCCCCGCCATCATCACCGAGCGCGCCGGCACCACCGTGACCCTGACCGCGTTGGTGAACGTGAACGTCGACCCCGAGCTGCCGCCCCGCTGGGCCATTACCTCGCGTGTGGTGCGGCCCCTGCCGAACACGTCCGACAAGGTGGGCACCAAGGTGCCCGTTGCCGCCGTCGGTGCGCAGCGTTCCTCCCGAGACCAGCAGCACTGGCAGGCCATCACCCCCATGCCGATAGCCTGGGGCACCCCCGACGAGGCCGTGGTCGCCTCCGCCCGCAAGTCCATCCCCCAGGACCAGTGGTCCACGCTGGAGCGCGCCCGCAAGAAGGCCGAGCTCATCGAGCAGTCCAAGAACTCGCTGGTCGAGCTTTAACGTTCTCGAGCAAAGCACTCACCCTTGCACCCGCGCCAGATCCCGCATCGGATCGGCCGCGGGTTTCATATTTTGTTCGTCTCTGCTCGCGGGACTTCGTTGGCGGGCACCCATTGTTGGTGTGGGCGTGGTTGTCCGCAATGCGGAGGTCCGCAAGCGTCAGGCCGTGTCCGCGGCGACGCCATGAATGAGTGGTTGTGCACGAATCAACAGCGGTGCCGCATTTGCCTAGGTCGATTCTGGGCGGGTGGGGGCGTTTGGTCGATTCGTGCAATTCGTGGGTTCGGACCCATTGTTGGTGTGGGCGTGGTTGTCCGCAATGCGGAGTTGGCCGGCCCGAAGAATGCATGCATCCGGGGCCGCGGGATCCGCACCAGTGATGGGTGCCGGTGTGGTTGTCCGCAATGCGGATGCCAGCAAAGGCCGCCGCCAGCTGCGGTGTTCTCGCAGAAGTTGACGAGCGGCCGGTTTTCGCCCGCCGTTTCCCCAGGTCGCAAAACGCTGTTGTCGGGTTTTACGAGCCCCCAACACCCAGCCAGCAGGTTCGTGGGTGCGCACCCATAGTTGGTGGGCTCATTGTTGTCCGCAATGCGGAAGTCCGCAAGCGTCAAGGCGTGGCAGCGGCACCGCGTGGGCTACCGGTTGCGCACTAATCAACAGCGGGTCCGCGTTTGCCCAGATGGGTTCTCCGACAGTGGGGGTGTTGTGTTGGTTCGTACAATTCGTGGGTGCGGACCAATGATGGGTGCGGGTGTGGTTGTCCGCAACACGGACCCCACATCGCCACCCTGGCCATCGCAGGCATCGCGGGTCTGATCTCCTTGATTGCCCTGCTGGCACCGTTCGCTGTGGACCGTGCCCTCGGCCCGATCGCTAAGTTCTAGCCAGAACTACATGCCCAACATCGGCAGTTTAATACCGAAGTGGGGCAGCGCAAAGAACAGGCCTGCGATGACCAGCAGCGCCGCAACCACCCCACCGACAATGGCTGGCACGTTTACGTCAGCCTCGGCGGTGGGGTATTTCACATTCGCCCGCATGCCCTTGGTGCAGGTTTCGGCGGCGGTGGCGTCGGCGTCGTCGATAAGCATGCGCTTCGCAGCGACCTTGCCGGACGGGGTTTCCGCCCACGCCTTGTACACGTCGCCATCCTTCGCGGTCAGCGGCGTCTCCATGCGCTTCGTGTCCGGGCCAACGCGCCACGAATCCGTGTCAATCGCCTCAAGCGTGCGATGCACCGTCGGCTCCGACTCCTTCATCGTCTTCTGCGCATCCGCATACTTTGCGACAAGCCTCTCCGGCAACAACTTGCCAAACTCCGCCTTCTCACCCTTGAGCGCCTTCTCGTTCTCCGCAACAACGCCCGGGTAGACCTGTTCAATCGCCGCGATGAGGTCGCGAGCCTGCTCGTAGTCACCGATCGCCTTGGACTCGTCGAACCACGACTCGATGAAACGCTTCTCAGCCGGCGCAAGCTTCACGGCGCACACGCCGTCCTTGCTCTTTGCTGCGACGGTAGCGGCGTTCGCCGGGGTCGCGGCGGCAGCGCCGAGTGCGAGCGTTGCTGCGGTTGCGTACGCGGCGATACGGGTGGTGGTGCTGGTCATGATTTTCCTCCTCGGAGTGGGTGTACGGACTGTACCACCTCAGTGTCCAGAAAGGCGTGTTGCGACAGCGTTAACGCGGGATGGCGGAGGGTGGCTGCCTGTTAGGATCCTGGGCGAAAACACCGTGTCAGAAGCAATGTGATGAACCAGGGGTGATGGAAATTTCACAAATGCAGTTAACCGCTTTGCAAGGCAATGGAGTTTCTCCATCAGAACCATCTCCGGTCGATTACGGTTTTATGCTGCTCACGTTGGCGGCTGTGGTGCTATTAGTTGCCAGTATCATTGTATTTTTCAGGCAACCTAACAGACGATGGTCGGATGTCTGGATCGTGCTCTTTCTGGTGTTCATACCCGTGGTAGGACCGTTGGCGTATCTACTGCATGTGCGGTCCCGCGGAAAGCGCGACAAAAGGGCCACATCTAACCCTCCGACACGCCGATAGCGGACACACTTTTTGCTACTTAACCCCCACAATGCAGCCCGGGCGACAGTAACGGGGCTGGCATGCAACACAAAAGGAAGGCACCCGCTACAAGACGTGGTGTCTTGTGGCGGGTGCTGTGTTTGAAGTTGTTGGGTCGGCGGTAACCTACTCTCCCACTCCCTCCCGGGGGCAGTACCATCGGCGCGGGCGGGCTTAGCTTCCGGGTTCGGAATGGGACCGGGCGTTTCCCCGCCGCCATCAACCACCGACACACCTTATCAA
>NZ_JAKRMZ010000036.1:0-16673 GCF_022345915.1 Corynebacterium sp. ACRQP
CCATCCGGCTATTCCACCGCAGTGTCCAACAAGTCATCAGACATGATGTCCAATAAGTGACCAGACTCCGCGTCCAAAAACTCACCAGACTCCATGTCCAAAAAGTGTCAAGACATGACACCGCTAGACGAACAGCCCGCTATCGACACTCGCATTCAATATCACCTGGGAAAATGTCGAGCTCAACTCCGAATCGTCTAGCAAACTGAAGCAAACCGCTAGACGATCCGGCTGTAGGGCCTGGCCCCACCGTCTACGTGTCGGAGTCAAGCCCCAAGGGTAGACCGGAGTACGCTACGGCCTATGATTGCCGTGCATGCGAGGTACCGGGGCCGCGAGAAGGCCCGCGCCGCCGTGGTTGAGCGCTCCGCTGAGGCGCTCAGTGGCCTGCCCGGTGTTGCAGGCTTCGAGGTGCTCGGGGTGGAAGACATCCGCTCGAAGGTCGAGGACGCCGAAGCTGCGCTGAACCTGATCATGGCGCTGCTTTCGGACGGCAACTGGGCCATCGGGCTCGGCATCAGCGACGGCGAGGGCTCCACGCGCGACGCTTCTGCCACCGCGACGAAAGCTGTCGGAACGAGGGCGGGCCAGGTGCGGGTGATCGTCGATAGGCAACAAGCGACGACTGAGGCCGCGGACATCGCGGCGACCTTCGCGCTGATGGCGCACGTGCTGCACAAGCGCACCTACGAGGGGCGCGAGGCGACATCGCTGGTGCGGCGCGGCATGAACCAAAATGAGGCCGCCGCAACCCTGGGCATCTCCAAACAGGCGATGAGCCAGCGGTTGCAGGCGGCCGGGTGGCCCGCGGAGCAGGCCGGGTGGCAGCTAGCGCTGAATTTGATTACTCGGGCTGCTGGTCAGGGCGAGTAACGGGGCGCGAGACCGGCTCGGACACGTCAGTGTCGCGGCCGAAATCCTGCTCGAAGCCGGTGCGCTCCGGCTCGCCCGCGGTGATCTCGCGGCGGGTGGCGCCGCTGGGTTCCGGCTTGATCGAATCCTGCGCTGACCCCTGTGCCGCATCCTGGGTCGGATCCGGGTCGTCGACGTGCTTGTTGGCCACCGCGCGCGCCTCGGCGAGAGCCTTTGCCAGCTCCGGGTCGGTGGAAGTGTCGAACCAGCGGTCGGTGTTGTCCGCCTGGGCCATCTCCCGGTCGCGGTCGTTCGGGGACTCGGACTCGTAGCGGAACACGCCGTCGTCGTCCTTGTTGGCGAAGGCGCGGGCGAACTGCTGCAGGGAGTCGCCGAACTGGGACGGGATCATCCACATCGTCGCCGCGTCGTTGTTCGCGATCTTCGGCAGCTGCTCCAGGTACTGGTACGCCAGCAACTCCGGGGTCACGCCGGAAGACTTGATGGCGGCGTTGACCTTCTGGATCGCGCGGGCCTCACCCTGCGCGGCCAGGTACTTGGCGGCGCGCTCACCCTCGGCGCGCAGCATCATCGCCTGACGCTCCGCCTCAGCCGCGAGGATGGCCGCGTGCTTCTCGCCCTCCGCGGAGAGGATGCGCGCCTGCTTCTCACCCTCTGCGGTCTTGATGTCGGACTCGCGCTTACCTTCAGCAGTGAGAATCATGGCGCGCTTTTCGCGGTCCGCCTTCATCTGCATCTCCATGGACTGCTGGATGGACGGCGGCGGATCAATCGCCTTCAGCTCCACTCGGCTGATGCGAAGGCCCCACTTGGCGGTGGCCGCGTCCAGCTCGCCGCGCAGGCGGCGGTTGATGGTCTCGCGCGAGGTCAGCGTCTCCTCGAGCGTCATGCCGCCGACGACGTCGCGCAGCGTTGCCACGGAAATCTGCTCCACGCCCACGAGGTAGTTGTCCACGCCGTAGATGGCCTTGGCCGGGTCGTTGATCTGGAACGTGACCACCGTGTCGATCGCCACGGTCAGGTTGTCCTGGGTGATCACGGCCTGCGGCGGGAAGGACACCACGCGCTCACGGGTGTCCACGCGCTCGCGCACGCGGTCGATGTAGGGCACGAGGAACGTCAGCCCGCCGGACGCGGTGCGGGTGTAGCGGCCAAGGCGCTCAATAACCGCCGCTTCGCCTTGTGGGATCAGCTTGATTGACGCGGTGAGAACTGCCACCACCAGCGCGATGATGACGATGAATGTGATAAACCCTCCCATTTAGGGCTCCTTCCACACGACAGCGACGGGGCCGTCAATATCGTAAACGGTCACGCGGGATCCCGCCGGGATGGTTTCCGCCGGGTCGAGGCCGCGGGCGGACCACAGGGAGCCGTCGAAACGCACCTGGCCCTCGCCGCCCACAATGTCCTCGACGACCTCCGCCGTGCTGCCGACCAGCGCCCGCGGCGAATCGTCCAACACCAGCGGCTTTTCCATGCGCCGGCGCAGCGGCGGACGCAGGAAGAACCAGAACAGCGCGGACGAGACGGCGAACACGGCGACTTCCGCCCACATGGGCACACCAGCCAAGGCGACAAGCGCCGTGGTGAGCGCACCTGCGCCGAGCATGAGCAGCGTCAGCTCGCCCACAGCCAATTCCAAAAGCGCCAGCAGCGCCGCAGCTAAAAACCAAAGCAAAGGTCCCACGTGATGTACCTTACATGTGTTCTAGAGATCGTTTTTGGATAATTCCGGGTTGGTGACGAAGTCCACCAACCGCTCGACTGCGCCGATGAGCGTGGAATCCAGGTCCCTGAAGGTGCTCACGGACGATGACACGCGCCGCCACCCTTCCTTCGGGTTCGACCACCCCAGGCGGCGGCACACCCCGGTCTTCCAATCCTCACCGTAAGGCACCTCCGGCCACGCGGGAATACCCACGCTAGACGGCTTCACCGCAGCCCAGATGTCAACGTATGGGTGGCCGGTGACCAGCACGTGTGGGCCGACGTGCTCCACCAACCGGGACTCCTTCGTGCCCTCGATCAGGTGGTCCGCCAGCACGCCGATGCGCCTGCCCGGTCCGGGCTGGAACTCATCCAGGCGCTCCTGCAGGTTGTCCAGGCCTTCCAGATACTCAACCACCACGCCCTCGACGCGCAGGTCGTGGCCCCACACCTGCTCCACAATCGCGGCGTCGTGGATGCCTTCCACCCAAATGCGCGACGGCATGGCCACTTTAGCCTTGACGTTTTCCACCTTCCGGGAGCCGGAGTTCGACCGCTTCGGCCCGTCGACGCGCGGCGCCACGTAGCGGGTCAGCGTCACGCGCTGGCCCTCCACCATGAACGCGCCGGGCAGCATCTTAAACAGGCGCTGGGTGCCGTAGCGGTCCTCCAGGCGCACGAAGTCGCCGTCGTAGGTCCGCTCGAAGCCCACCACCGCGCCGACAAAATCGTTGCCCACGATCTCCACGATGATGCCGGGTTCCGCCGGCATCTCCGGGTAGCTCGGGCGCTTGCTCCGCGCGTGTCCGCTGAAAATGTCTCCGCTGTACCGGCTATCTCGCATAATGCGTCCGCATTGTATCGGCCCCGTTACACTGACCCGGATGCACACGCGCGCCGAAGTTTATTCACCCCTGCAAAACACCGCCGTTTGGCTGGCGGCCTGGCTCTACAACGTCGAATCCGCCGACGACACCGTCGACGCGCTCGCGGATCTCGGAGGTGCGCATTCGTACGGCAGCCTGCCCATGGCGCAATTGCTTTCCGACGTCCGCTCCGCCGCCGACCTCTCCACCCCCGGCCCCGCAATCAGACTCGTCCTCTGGGGCCCTGGCCAAGCCCCACGTTTGCGGGCGGGTTCCCCCGCGATGGAGGCGCTGACCCAGGCCGGGGCGCTCGTGGTGCGCGGGGCGGGGATGCACCACATCCTGGTGCCGGAGTACTCGGGCGGCGGGGTGAACTGGCGATGGTTCGAAGACCCGGAGCCGCTGCCGGAGCCGGAGTGGCTGTCTCCCGGCGAGGCGGACCAGCTGCTCTCCCGCGCCACAGACCAGGCGGCCGTGCTGATCGAGGCAGCCGGCGGCACCCGAAAGGATCTGCCCAACCCGCGGCTGGCGGTGGGCACGCTCGCGGACTTCTACGACACCCCGGGGCTTCCCGCCGGTGTGACCCCGCGCGCGGCGAAACTCTTTGCGCGCGCAGACAGGGTGGCTGCCACGATTGAGACGGTCACCGACCGCCTAGACGACCACTCCTTCGACCCGCAGCTGTTCGCGCTCTGGCGCCACGTGCGTTCCGCCCGCATGGCTGGTGTGGCGGATGCGGTGGTGGACTACCAGCGCGAGTGGGCGCGCTAGCGGCCCGGCCGCTTCACCGGGGCGCAGCAGCCCTCCTTGCACGGCGCTCCGTTGACTGTGCAGCCCTGCACCGTGACTGAAGACAAGGTTTTAGGCTTGACTTCCGAGCCAACGGCCTCGGCGATATCGACCACCATGCCGGCGAACGCGGGCTCGAGGCCGACGGTCGGGGTGCGTGTCAGGGAAACCCCCATCTCCTCGCAGGCCTGCTTCAACTCGGTGTCGAGGTCCCAGACCACCTCCATGTGGTCGGTGATAAACCCGATCGGCACGCAGATGAGGTGCTCCATCCCCTCGCGCTGAAGCTCCTGGGCGCGGTCCACCACGTCCGGCTCCAGCCACGGCGTCGCCGGGTTTCCGGAGCGCGACTGCCACACCACCTCGTAGCTATCTACGCCGGCCTGCTTTGCGACGAGCTCCGCCGCCTCCGCAACCTGCCTCGAGTACAGGTGCCGGTCTTCCGGGCCGCCGGAGTTCTCGTCCGCTGCGGTGGGCACGCTGTGCGCGGTGAACAGCACGCGGGTGTCGCCGGTCGCCCTCTCCACAGCCGCGCGCAAACCCTCTGCCACGAGCTCAACGAATGTCGGGTGCCCGTAGAACTGCCAGAGCTTGGTGTAGGTGATCTCCGGCGTGACCTCACGGATTTGCTGGATGTCCTCGTCGTACTGGCGGCAGGCGGAGTATCCGCCCCAGGCGCTGGTGGCGAAGACGAGGACGTTCCTGTGGCCGTCGTCAAGCAACTGCTTCGCAGCGTCCTCGGCGAAGGGGCGCCAGTTGCGGTTGCCAAAGTAGACGGGAAGTTCGATGCCGCGGCGCGCAAGCTCAGCCTCGATGTTGGCGATGAGCTCGCGGTTTTGCCGGTTAATGGGGCTGACGCCGCCGAAGTGGAAGTAGTGCTCGCCGACCTGTGCCAGCCGCTCGCGCGGGATGCCGCGCCCGCGCGTGACGTTCTCAAGAAAAGGAATAACCTCGTCCTCCCCTTCGGGGCCGCCGAAGGAAAGGACGAGGAGTGCGTCGTAGTCGTTGAGAGCCATGCCCTCGAGTTTATCCCGCTAGAGCAGGCGCACCGCGTTCGGAGCCATGCCGGACCAACGCACCGGAGCAATGGTGACGTTCTGGCCGGACTGCGGAGCCTCGATCATGGTGCCGTCGCCGAGGTAGATGGCCACGTGCTGATTGCCGCCCGGCCCCCAGAACAGCAGGTCGCCGCGCTGGGCCTCGCTGGCCGGGATCTGGGTGCCGCGCTGGTACTGATACCCGGTGTAGTGCGGCAGCGCCACGCCAGCGGCCGCGAAGGCGTACAGCACCAGCCCCGAGCAGTCGAAGCCGGAGACGGAACCGCCGTTTACTCCCGTGGTCGGGCCGTTGGCGTCGCCGCCGCCCCACACGTACGGGGTGCCGATAGCGGACTGTGCACGCGCGATCACGGTCTCCACCTGGGAGGAGTTCGACACCGCGGCGACAGACTTCTGTGTCTTGGCGGAGACATCAGCAGCCGTCTCAACCTCGGGCAGCACCGCGGAAAGGGTGCTTGTCGAGTCTGCAGCTTCCGTGGTGTCGGACGTTTGCTCGACCGTGCCCAGCGCGCCGTTCAGCCCATCCGCGAAGGCGGTGACCAGCTCGACGGCATCCGTGTTGGAGCTGTCGAAGGAGCCGTGGTTGGCCGCCACGCCGCCGACCATCGCGATGCCGGCCGCGACGGCGCCGACCTTGGCGATCGTGTCGCTGTCCAGCGCTGGCAGGCCGCTCTGGGACGACAGCGCGGCGATGTCGCTGTCGGAGGACGTCTGCGCCACCGTGCGCACCGCATCGATCACGGTCTCGCGGCTGGGCTCGGGCGCCTCTGGTGCGTCGTTGGATACGCGCTGGCGTACCAGATCCACGACCTCTTCCGGCACCTCGTAGGTGGTGTCGCCCTTGGACACAGTAAGGGTGGCGGCGTACGGGTCGGCGGCGATGGCGTTGTCCGGGGCGGCCTCGGCAGACGCGCTGTCTGCGGTTTCCGGCTGCACCTGGGGCGCGTTGGTCTGAGTGTCAGGCTGGGCCTGGTCGGGCTGGGCTTGCTCGGACTTGGCCGGGCGCTGCTGCTCCAGGTCCTTCTGCGCGCTATCGAGCTGGGACTGGGCGGCGTCGCGCTCAGCGACGGAGGCTTCGAGCGCGGCGCGGTTTGCGTCGAGAAGCTCGCGCGCGTTTGCCTCGGCCTGCTTCGCCTCGGCCTCGGAAGCGTCGGCGAGCTCGCTCGCCTCGCGCAGCGTGGCCTCCTCATTCGCCGCCTCGGCACGCGCCTGCTCCGCCTCGGCGAGCTTGGCGCGCTTCTCCTCCGAGCGCTGGCGCAGGAAGAACGAGCGGTCGAGCACGTCGCGCTGGGTGTCCTTGCCGCTGACGGCGACGAGCGCGTCGCTCGGGCTCGCGCCGCGGTACTGCGAACGGCTCAGCTCGTCGAGTTCGGCGCGTAGGACGTCGACCCGCTCCTGGGCTTCGTCGAGACGGCGCTTCGCCTCGTCCTTGCCACGGCGGGCCTGCTCGGCCTTGACCTGCGCATCGTGCAGATCCACCAGGGACTGGTTAACAGACTCCTGAAGGCCGCCGAGATCGAGGTTGAGCGCGTCGACGTTGGCCTGCGCGCGGGACACTGCGGTCACGAGCTCGCCCATTGCGGAGGTGGAACTCTGGCCGTTGGCGGCCGGGCTGACTAGGCCCGCCGCCATCGAGATGGTTGCGGCACACGCGGCGGCGCCGAGCACATTTCGCGCACGGCCAAACCGGGTGCCCCTTTGTGGATTAGCCACGAAGGTGCTCCTCACACCGCCCGTCGCGCACACTTCAGCCGCACTCGGGCGATCAAGAAAACCCGAGGCTTCAAAGCGCAGGCGAAAACCGTGACTAGCGGTCCCACGAGCGGTCTAGATGTTGACTACTGACGCGGCAGCGCGAATCGCAGCTGGCACAGCTCTGCCCTGGAACCTGGTACTCGGCGTGCTTCCCCACATGCCCGAACCTTCGCGGGCGCTTGACTAGAGCGCCCTAACGGTGCCATTGCGTTGCGTGTGACAGCCATCGACCCGCGAGCCGATACGGGAACCATACGTCAAGGCAACAAACTTGTATCCCTTTTGTTACAAACAATCTCGCGAGTCAAGGCTATTCACATGATTCACACCCGTCTCACCAGCACAAACCTGGGCGCGAGAGCGTTACGTGACGTTCGTCACATTGCCGGGCTCACGCTCGCAAAAGTTGACCAAACTGATGAAAACGTGGAATCTGACCTGCGGGTTTCCGGGGGCACGTCAGCTTTTGCGAGCGGGCGCGTCAAGGCAGCGAGCTTGTCGACGATTACCTGCGGCGGGCGGAGAACGCAGCCGCCGCAGCTACCGCGGCAAGGACGACGAGCACGGCCGCGACCACCAGCGGCCAGTTCACCGAGAACAAATTGGCAGCGTCGGCAAAGGCGTGGACGCCGGCGACGTAGTCCGGTTCGGCGGCCATCGCCCGCTCCCCGCACTCCACCTGTGCGCGGTTCAAGGAGTCGCTCACCCCGACAGCGACCTGCGGGGTGCGCACCAGCACTGTGTCGAGACCGGTTTCGGCGGCGGCGTCCTGCGCCAAGTCGCGAAGGTCCGCGATCACCGGCGGGGTCTGCTCGAGCACGATCATGCCCGCCGGGTCGAGGTTGGCCTCGGCGAGAGCGTCTTCCAGTGCCGGACCTAGCGCCGCGTTGACCGGGTTGTCGGTGCCGAACGCCACTGAGGACGAGGAGAGCTGAGAGACGAGCTCTTCCAGCGTGGCTTCGGTCTGCATCGGCCTTGCTCCTCGGGTTTCCGGGCGATCAATACGGTCGGCTTTGCAGTGTAACGGTGGTTACCGGAGGTGCGTCGATAAGCGCAATGCGAAAACATAACGAGCGTACTGTTAATATGGGCGCGGAACTATGGAAGGTCGCATAAACTGGTGGCTTGACCATAGGGTCGCTAACCCCTGATTTGATACGACGAGAATTGGAGCTCACCGTGGCAGAAAGCAAGAACTCGTTCGGTGCCAAGAAGACGCTCGAGGTCGGCGGAAAGTCCTACGACTACTTCGCACTCGACGCCGTCGAAGGCATGGAGAAACTCCCCTACTCCCTCAAGGTGCTGGGCGAGAACCTCCTGCGCACCGAGGACGGCAAGAACGTCACCGAGGACCACATCAAGGCCATCGCGAACTGGGATCCCTCGGCAGAGCCGAGCGTGGAAATCCAGTTCACCCCGGCCCGCGTCCTCATGCAGGACTTCACCGGCGTGCCCTGCGTGGTCGACCTTGCAACCATGCGTGAGGCCGTGAGCACCCTCGGCGGCAACCCGGACCAGGTCAACCCGCTGAACCCGGCCGAGATGGTCATCGACCACTCCGTGATCATCGAGGCATTCGGCTCCGAGAACGCCATCGACAAGAACGTCGAGATCGAGTACCAGCGCAACGAGGAGCGCTACCAGTTCCTGCGCTGGGGTGCAGAGAGCTTCTCCAACTTCCGCGTCGTCCCGCCGGGAACCGGCATCGTCCACCAGGTCAACATCGAGTACCTCTCCCGCGTTGTCTTCGACAACGAGGGCCTGGCTTACCCGGACACCTGCATCGGCACCGACTCCCACACCACCATGGAAAACGGCCTGGGCATCCTGGGCTGGGGCGTCGGCGGCATCGAGGCTGAGGCCGCAATGCTGGGCCAGCCGGTTTCCATGCTCATCCCGCGTGTTGTGGGCTTCAAGCTCACCGGCGAGATCCCGACCGGCGTGACCGCAACCGACGTCGTGCTCACCATCACCGAGATGCTGCGCGAGCACGGTGTGGTGCAGAAGTTCGTCGAGTTCTACGGCAACGGCGTCAAGGAAATCCCGCTGGCGAACCGCGCCACCATCGGCAACATGTCCCCGGAGTTCGGCTCCACCTGCGCGATCTTCCCGATCGACGAGGAGACCATCAACTACCTGCACCTGACCGGCCGCTCCCAGGAGGACATCGACCGCGTCGAGGCATACGCCAAGGCACAGGGCATGTGGCTGGAGCAGGACGCCGAGGAGGCCGAGTACTCCGAGTACCTCGAGCTGGACCTGTCCACCGTCGTGCCGTCCATCGCTGGCCCGAAGCGCCCGCAGGACCGCATCCTGCTGTCCGAGTCCAAGGACACCTTCCGCAAGCAGCTGCCGGACTACAACACCGCAGGCGAGGGCACCTCCGAGCCGGTTCGCGCCGAGAAGGTCGACGCCGTCTCCTACAACGAGTCCTGGGCCGCCAACGGCGAGTCCGCCGCCGAGGGTGCAGAGGGCCGCGCGTCCAAGCCGGTCATCGTTGAGTCCCCGAAGGGCGGCGAGTACACCCTGGACCACGGCTTCGTGGCCATCGCCGCTGTGACCTCCTGCACCAACACCTCCAACCCGTCCGTCATGGTCGGCGCTGCCCTGCTGGCACGCAAGGCCGCTGAGAAGGGCCTGAAGGCCAAGCCGTGGGTTAAGACCATCATGGCTCCGGGCTCCCAGGTCGTGGACGGCTACTACGAGCGCGCTGACCTGTGGAAGGACCTGGAGGCCGTCGGCTTCTACCTCTCCGGCTTCGGCTGCGCATCCTGCATCGGCAACTCCGGCCCGCTGCCGGCCGAGGTTTCCGACGCCGTCAACGAGTTCGACCTCACCGCAACCGCCGTCCTGTCCGGCAACCGCAACTTCGAGGGCCGCATCTCCCCGGACGTGAAGATGAACTACCTCGCGTCCCCGCTGCTGGTCATCGCCTACGCCATCGCCGGCACCATGGACTTCGACTTCGAGACCCAGCCGCTGGGCCAGGACACCGACGGCAACGACGTCTTCCTCAAGGACGTCTGGCCGTCCACCGAAGAGATCGAAGAGACCATCGCAGGCACCATCTCCCGCGAGATGTACGAGGCCGACTACGCCGACGTGTTCAAGGGCGACGAGCAGTGGCAGGGTCTGGACATCCCGACCGGCAAGACCTTCGACTGGAACGAGGACTCCACCTACATCCGCAAGGCGCCGTACTTCGACGGCATGCCGGAGGAGCCGGAGGCAGTCCAGGACATCGAGGGCGCACGCGTGCTGGCAAAGCTGGGCGACTCGGTGACCACCGACCACATCTCGCCGGCTTCCTCCATCAAGCCGGGCACCCCGGCCGCGAACTACCTGGACGCCAACGGTGTCGAGCGCAAGGACTACAACTCCTTCGGCTCCCGCCGAGGCAACCACGAGGTCATGGTCCGCGGCACCTTCGCCAACATCCGCCTGCGCAACCAGCTGGTGGACGAGCAGGGCGGCTACACCCGCGACTTCACCCAGGAGGGCGCACCGCAGGCCTACATCTACGACGCCGCGATGAACTACGCGGAGAAGAACATCCCGCTGGTGGTCATCGCTGGCAAGGAGTACGGCACCGGTTCCTCCCGCGACTGGGCTGCGAAGGGCACCAACCTGCTGGGCGTGAAGGCCGTCATCGCCGAGTCCTTCGAGCGCATCCACCGCTCCAACCTCATCGGCATGGGCGTGCTGCCGCTGCAGTTCCCGGAGGGCCAGTCCCACGAGTCCCTCGGCTTGGACGGCACCGAGACCTTCACCCTGACTGGCATCACCGAGTTCAACAACGGTGAGATCCCTTCGACAGTCCATGTGAAGGCTGAGAAGGACGGCGCCGACGCTGTCGAGTTCGACGCAGTGGTGCGCGTGGATACGCCGGGTGAGGCGGAGTACTTCCGCCACGGCGGCATCCTGCAGTACGTGCTGCGTCAGATGGTCAAGAGCTAACCCGCTTTCGGCCGTCACTTGAGGGGCCCCGCACGCCGCGGGGCCCCTTCCCCATTTTTCTGACCCCTACCTGGAGCCCGAAGGAGCCCCCTCATGCCGATTGTCAGCGACGAAGAGCTGCAGCGCCGCCGCGGCGAGATCATCGACGCCGCACGCGCCTGTTTCGCACACTACGGCTACGAGGGGGCGACCGTGGCCCGCCTGGAAGAGGCCACCGGCAAGACCCGGGGCGCGATCTTCCACCACTTCGGCGACAAGGAAACACTGTTCCTTGCCATCGCGGAGGCGGACGCCGAGCGGCAGGCACAGGTGGTCAGTGAGCGCGGTTTGGTGGAGGTCATGCGCGGCATGCTCGTGGACCGCAGTTCCAACGACTGGTTCACCACCCGCGCCGAGATCCTGCGCAAGCTGCGCACCGACCCCGAGTTCGAGGCGCGCTGGCGCGAGCACCAGGAGGTGCTTGACCGTGCGGTCCGCGAGCGCTTGGAGTCCAACAAGCAGATGCGTGACGACGTCCCCGTCGCCGTGGTCCAGACCTACCTGGAGACAGTGCTCGAGGGCTTCATCACCAAGCTCGCCTCCGGCGAGCCAGTGGAGCGCCTCGAGGAGATGCTCGACGTGGTAGAGCAGTCAGTCCGCGGGTAATTCCGAAAAATAGACTAAGCGGTATAGAATTGCCGCTATGTCAAAGCTGCTTTTCCTCTCTCTTCGCAACGGCGAAATTGGGCCGGACGTCGCCCACGCCGAGTACCACGACGCCCTGCGCGCCACGGGCTTGAGCGAAGTGGACATGGAACTGCGCGTCATCGACTCCCCCGACTCCGAGCTCGGCCCCCTCGACCCGGTCAGCGGCATCATCGTCGGCGGCTGCTCGCTGAACGTGACCAACCCCGAGCGCGACGCGTGGCACAAGCGTATCGACGCCATCCTGTCCGCCGCCGTCGACTCCGGCAAGCCTGTCTTCTTCGTCTGCTTCGGCATCTCCTGGCTGGTGGACCACCTCGGCGGCGAGGTCGGACGCACCCACCCTGAGCCGTCCGGCCCGACCACCGTGAACGTGGTGGCGGAAGACGAGCTCGCCGGGCCCAACGGCACGTTTACCGCGCTGACGGGGCACACCGAGAACCCGGTGCGCGTGCCCGATTCCCTCACCGTCGTGGCCACCGGGCCCGACGGGATGGTGCAGATAGTGCGCTACACCGACCGGGTCTGGGCCACCCAGTTCCACGCCGAGATGGACGCCGACGCCATGCGTACCCGCATGGACTTCTTCCACGACTACGGCTACTTCCCCGCCGAGGAGTACGCCCGCATCGTCGCCGACCTGCCCAACCACGACGTAAGCCGGGCGAACGGGCTGCTGCGCACTTTCACCCGGCTCTGCACCGAGGGCCGGTTCGACTAAATCTCGGAGACCTTCGCCTCGCCGCCCTCGAAGTCGAGCGGGTTGCGGTCGAACTGCTTGCCGCGGCCGACCGCTTCCACGATCACATCCGCCACGAGCTCGCGCGGGGTTTCTGACGAGGGGTCCATTTGGTCGTCGAGAAGCGCGATGCCCTCCGACGGATCATCCGTGAGGCGGGTGGGGCCGAGGATCTGATACGGCAGGTCAGAGGCGAGCAGCCGCTTGTCGACGGCCTTCTTCGCCTCGACGTAGGCGTACCACGCCCCGCCGTCGTCCTCCGTGGTGGCCTCGGCGGCGCCCGCGTAGGAGACCATGACGGTAAACGGTGCGAACTCGCCGAGCTCCTCGAGCGCGTCGATCATCGCCATCGCCGCGTCGCGGTCCACGGCAAAGGTGCGCTCGGCGGAGCCGCCGCCGGCGCCCGCGGACCACACGACCACGTCGAACGGGGTGAGCAGGCGAGCCCAGTCCTCCTCGTCGAGGGTGGTCAGGTCGCGGACGATGGCGGTCGCGCCGTCGTCGACAAGCTGCTGCACATGGTCCGGGTTGCGCACGAGCGCGCTGACGCTGTGACCAGCTGCGACGAGCTTGGGGACGGAGTGGCGCGAGACGTTGCCACCCGCGCCGAGAACGAGAACGTGTTGGGATTCCATGGGTCCAACCGTAGCTACGAATTCGTGTCTATACTTTGCGCATGCACGCAATTATTACGACCACTGGTAAGGACCGCCCCGGCGTCATCGCCGCAGTTGCTAAGACCGCCGCGGACGAGGGGCTGAACATCCTCGATGTCTCCCAGACCATCATGGACGACTACTTCACCATGATCATGCGAGTCGCGCTGCCCGATGGCGAGGTGGACATGGGCGCGCTGCAGGAGGCGTTCGACGCCGCCGGTAAGCCGCTCGGCATGGTCGTGCGCATCCAGTCCGAGGCCCTGTTCAGCGCCATCAACGACATCTAAGGGGCGGCTATGAATTTCGAGTTTTCAGACGCGCGGTTCCTCGACGTCATCCGCATGATCGAGGACTACCGCCTGGACATCCGCACCGTCACCATGGGCATTTCGCTCATCGGCTGCACCCGCCCCACGATGGAGGCCACCGCGCAGGCGGTGTACGACCGCGTTGTGGAGCGTGCGCGTGACCTGGTCCCGGTGTGCGAGGGCATCGAGCGCGAATTGGGCATCCCGATCGTGAACAAGCGCATCTCCGTCACCCCCGTCGCGCTGGTGGCGGCGGGCGCGGACGGCAACCCGGTCGAGATTGCCCGCGCGTTGGACCGTGCGGCCGGCGAGCTCGGCGTCAACTTCGTCGGCGGCTACTCGGCACTAGTGGAAAAGGGTGGAACCACCGCCGATAAGCGCCTGATCTACTCCATTCCGGAGGCGCTGAGCGAAACCGACAACGTGTGTAGCTCGGTCAACGTGGCGTCGTCACGCGCCGGCATCAACATGAACGCCGTGGCCAAGATGGGCGAGATTGTGAAGGAGGCCGCGGAGGCGACCGCGGACCGCTCCTCCATTGCCTGCGCCAAGCTGGTCGTCTTCGCCAACGCCGTGGGCGACAACCCGTTCATGGCCGGCGCGTTCCACGGCATCGAGGAGCCGGACACGGTGATCTCGGTGGGTGTGTCTGGTCCGGGTGTGGTGGACAACGCGATCGCCCCGCTGAAGGGTGCGAGCCTGAACGAGGTCGCCGAGGAGATTAAGAAGGCCGCGTTCAAGATCACCCGCGCGGGTCAGCTCGTGGGCAACATGGCGGCTGAGCGGTTGGGGGTGCCGTTTGGCATCGTGGACCTGTCGCTCGCGCCGACGGCGGAGATGGGCGATTCAGTGGCGCACGTGCTCGAGCGCATGGGCCTGGAGCAGGTGGGCACGCACGGGACTACCGCTGCGTTGGCGCTGCTCAACGACGCCGTGAAGAAGGGCGGCATGATGGCCTGCTCCCGCGTGGGTGGCCTGTCCGGTTCCTTCATCCCGGTCT
This sequence comes from Corynebacterium sp. ACRQP, assembly GCF_022345915.1. Lineage (NCBI taxonomy): Bacteria > Bacillati > Actinomycetota > Actinomycetes > Mycobacteriales > Corynebacteriaceae > Corynebacterium > Corynebacterium sp. ACRQP. The sequence goes on from NZ_JAKRMZ010000036.1 coordinate 14,399, forward strand.
CCGAGGACAAGGGCATGATCGACGCGGTTCATAGCGGTGCCATCTCCATGGACAAGCTCGAGGCGATGACCTCGATCTGCTCCGTGGGCTTCGACATGATCGCCATCCCCGGCGACACCTCCGCCGAGCTCATCGCAGGCATGATTGCCGACGAAGCCGCGATCGGCGTGATGAACCACAAGACCACCGCTTCGCGCCTGATCCCGGTGCCCGGGACCAAGCCCGGCGACGAAGTGAACTTCGGCGGCCTGCTCGGCTACGCACCGGTGATTCCGGTGAACAAGGTGGGTAACGACGAGTTCATCCACCGCGGCGGGTTTATCCCCGCGCCGGTGCACGGGTTCAGGAACTAACGCTTCTTTCCGAACGCGAACCAGGCGACCCAGCCCAGGGTGTTGACTGCGCCGATCACCGGGGTCCACAGCCACTTCGGGCCGCGCACTCGCTTTGAGTTGGTGCGCGCCAGGTCGCGCAGCGCGAAAGCCTTACCGGCGGTGTCGATGGTGGCGAGCACGCCGGCAATGGTCTTCTGGTCGGAAGAAAGGCCGTTCCAGGCGTCCTTGATGGTGTCGATGATGTCGTTGTTTCTTGCCATATTGCGAGTGTAGCGGGCTGCTTTCGGGGTCCACGCTTCGTCCGTCGATAAGCAAGATGCTCACTATAGTGGACAAACTCTTGTGCGGTTTATGTTTCGGTTTGTACGTTCGTGGAAACGAAACTTCCGAACCACAGGAGCTCGAAAATGCAACGTCGTAAACTTCTGCACATCATTACCGAACGCGTTAACTGCGAACCCCGCGGGATCACAGTCGATTCAAACATTATGCAGTTCGAGTGGATTCTCGGTGACATCATCCTTTCTGGATATATTCCATAGAATTGAATCTATTCTTTTCAGGGGTTGAGGTAAGGAACATCTCTACAAAACCAGAGCCCTGGAGCATTTCGTCCCACTCGATAGATTCTTCATTTTTACTTAAATCAGGGAATCTTCCCCAAAGACGAACAACTTTTCCTTCGTGAAGTCCAGGGTTAAAGAGATCGAAGTGGTACCAGAGCTGATTTTCGGGGGAGCCGCTGTTTCTTCCCGCTTGGATGCCGACTCCTGCTAAAATTGTCTCCTCTGGAAGTATGGTGTCTTGAAACATTTGGGTGGATATATTTTTCAAAAACTTGATTTCATCAGTCGTGATAGAAATAAATTGATTGATGACTATTCTCCTAGCGGTAGAAAGCAGTGATTATTCCGACAGGTCGGCCGTCTCCGCTTACGGGATCTACTCGCTCTGTGGCAACAACCGTCATAACTCTTCCATTGATTGGGTAAGAGCATTCTTTATTGCCATTTCCTGCATTTAAGCCGCCTTTGCAGTCGGGGGCGTTATGTAAAACTGTGTCAATCTCTGTAGTGGCTGGAACGAAACCGCCGTGACTGTCCTTGATGTGAGAAAGCCCAAAACCAACACTGCCGGGCTCATCTCCCTGCCCTACGCGGAGTGGAAGATCCTCGCCTTTCGGGCCAATGATTGCTTGGCTAATAGTCCAGTCAATTGGCTGAGCGGCCACTGCAGTGGGGGAAACAAGTAACCCGATAAATGCCACCAACGTGGCGGATAAAAATTTCTTTACTTTCACGGGCAACACCCTTCAAAAATATCTGGAAGATATGCGACGGGAGAGAATAAACCTTTGGCGCTGATGTTGGGGTCAAGTGAGACATGAATCAAAAAGGAAACCCTGTCTCATTAATTATGATGGTTTAGCTCTCCGTTTCCCGCAAGACCTTTTGTGAATATATAAATTAATTTATTCAGAATCGACACCTCAGATCCTTTTCGGGGGCTGGAGCAGGCACTTACTTGGGTGTTCCACTGGAACTCAACGCCATTCGGCGCGAACGTCACTGGCAAGCTTCTTGATGTCCACAGCGAAGAATATTTGACGTTGGATTACGCTCGAGGTGAGGTGACCCCGCAGGTCAGTGGGATGCCGAAGATGCGCAGCGCGCTAACCCCAGACGACGTGTATCCCTTATTCGAGCTGGTCTGGGCCAAAAATGAGCCAGACCCATACGGAGAGACGCCGAAGTTTCCGAAGCTCTCGGCGGTGCGGCTCATTTGCGAACGCAGTGGAGAGCTCGCCTCCGGCATTGACTGTTGCGACCGGCTAGTTGGTAGCGGTGTGGTGACTTTCGGGTAGCGGTTCAGTGGGTTTCCGGTAGCGGGGTTGGCGGTGGCGGGTGATGCTTTCGGGTGGTTGCACCACAGGGGTGTAG